>JALOMU010000426.1 GCA_025455285.1 Flavihumibacter sp. | reverse complement strand
AGGCAGCAGCAGGAAAAGAGTTTTTCGGTTATCCTTAAAGGTGATTCGCTGAACAGAAATGCACTTGGTGCGCGTATCCGGGTTTTCTGTGGTGATGAGGTATTGAGTTTTGAGAAACATCCGGTACATGGATTTCAGTCTTCCATGGAAATTCCTTTACAGGTTAGCCTGGGTAGCCGTCAACCTGATTCCACCTGGCTGATCTGGCCGGATCTAAGATACCAGCGAATCAACCTTCAAGCTGATTCACAGCGTCTTCAATTTGAATGGAAAAAAGACTTACCTGTTCTGGATAAGCAATTGTTGCGACCAGTCCGGAAATTTCCCTTTAAAGGTTTTGAAGAGATTACTGCAGCAACCGGAATAAATTTTACGCACAAAGAAAACCCTTACATAGAATTTAACCGTGATCCTCTCATGCCGCATACCCTCACCACTGAAGGTCCGGCACTGGCAGTTCAGGATGTCAATGGCGATCAGTTGGATGATATCTTTATCGGTGGGGCGCGCAATCAGTCTGCACAGCTTTTCCTGCAACAGGCTTCAGGTAGTTTTATCAAACAGGTGGTACCGGCATTTCAACAGGACAGTGCCTATGAAGATATAGCTTCCTGTTTTCTCGATGTAAATCGGGATGGTTATCCCGACCTCGTAGTAGCCAGTGGAGGAAATGAATTCAGTCGCACCAGTCCAATGAACCAACCCCGCCTCTATCTCAATAACAAAAAAGGCAGTTTTGAAAAGCAGTCAACTGCTTTTGATTCCATTCAACTAACAGCATCAACGGTAGTTGCTTCAGATGTTAACGGTGATGGATATGTGGATTTATTTATTGGTGGTCGTGCTGTACCTGCTGATTATGGTAATATTCCACGTTCCTATCTGCTCATAAACAATCGGCAAAATGGTTTTGAAGACCAGACGAGTCAGTGGGCACCGGAGCTGGAATTTGCCGGATTTGTAACCAACGCGCAATGGGCTGATCTAAATGCCGATGGGAAAGATGACCTGGTGCTTGCTGCTGAATGGGGACAAATAACCGCCTGGCTCAACCAAAACAATAAGCTGGAGAAATCAATCATTGGAAAAGAATTGGGCTGGTGGAGTGCAGTGCAAGTTGCAGATATAAATGGAGATGGATTATCCGATATACTGGCAGGCAACCAGGGTGGTAACAGTCGCCTCAAAGCAACACCCGACAAACCGGTGCGCATGTATTATTCCGATTTTGATAAAAATGGTAAAACCGAACAACTCATCACCTATTACCTGGGTGAGAAGGAAATGGTCTTGCCCAGCAAAATGGAACTCGAAAAACAATTGCCTTACCTGAAGAAGAAATATTTACTGGCTGAAAATTTTGCCAAAGCAAGCCTGGAAGAACTGATCGGCAAAGAAGCACTTTCCACCGCGCGTGTGTTCAAAGCAGATTATTTCGCCAACGCAGTGTACATCAATAAGGGTAGTGGAAACTACGAATTGCAGACATTACCGGAACCTTCTCAATATTTTCCTATAAGAACTTTTTGTGTGGCAGATACAACTCAAGGCAGCAGTCCCCTGGTACTGGCGGGTGGTAATTTTTATGGACCAACCATTGAGTTAGGTCGCCAGGATGCAGGACAATTGCTGCTCATACAAGCTACAACAGATAATAAATGGAATACAGCATTTAATGAACCTGCTTTGTTTCGTGGAGAGATCCGAAAGATTCAGCCCATTCGAATTAAAGGTCAAATTGCTTTTGTCCTGGCTGAAAACAATAACCAGTTGCGCATAATTAAATAAGCGATTAAAAAACGGGATAGTATAACCGAAGTGTAACCTGTTGACTGTCAGAGTAGGGTTGTCCCGGATCAGGATACTCCTGGTAAGGAATGGCCATACTTTTAAAATTATGATCATCCCTGAATTGTTCCAGCGCACGATACCCTTTGGGAATATCTCCAAATGGGCCAACATAATCCATTTCCAACAGGTTCTTACCATAGGGCATGCGCTTCACCTGGTAAATTGAAGTAGCCGGAATGGCAGTCGGATTGCGAATTCCAATGCTTGCTTTTATCAAAACAGAGTCGGATGATATATTTTCAAAGTTGCAAATCGCACTGCCATTGAATTCAGCATTTTGTGTCTTTGCGTATTCGATGAGTTGGTTGAACAAACGTACCGTGTTTGTTGCTCGGTCTGCTTTACGGGTAACAAGGGTGCCGTAAAGCAGGGTACTGTCCTGTACATTGGTAGTACGGATCTCGTATCCGTAAAATGCTTTTATATCTTTTGTAAAGGCTTCCAGGCGATTGGTGTTTTCAATGGCTAATTTTTCCAGTTCATTGCCACCCCGGAGATTATCCCACAAAGTGGTTTTAAATTGAAGGCGCAGCAGCGTGAAATATTCGTTGCCTGGTTCAGGACTTGCAATCCAGTTAAAGAGTTGCTGTCTGTTTTCCTTTTTGAAAATAAAACTGGTGATCAGAGGATTTTTGCTAACCGACTCAATAGTGACTTTTTCAGCATTGACAGTTGAATTAAACCAGGCAGGAATAGGGTTTTCTTTTTCATCTAAACGGATTTACAAAACAGGCAGACAGATTTTTATTTTTACGGTATCATCCGGCGCATAACCATATCCGGGGGAAAGAAAGTCTTCGAAGGGTAACATGAGTCCCACCAGGGAATAATCTTTCCGGTATTGATCCATCGCTTTATAAACAAGGTGAATATCTTTATACGGGCCTTCATACACAGCGGTGAGTTGTTGTTTGCCGAAAGGAAGTTTTTTCTGACCAATACCCAAAGCAGCACTGGTAGGCAGGGAGCAGGTTACTACAGTTCCGGTGAAGATATTGATTTGAGCACTATCGCCAGGTTGCTCATAAAAAATTCGGCGCCCGTGCCAGTCTTGTTCCTTTATCTGGATGTAATGGGTGAGGCTGTCAAATAGTTGTTTGGTAACCATCGCCCTTGTGCTATCAGTCACATGCGAAGTCATAAACAGGTAACAGCTATCCGTGATTTGTTCCTTATTGATGGCATATCCATAAAAGCGCTGTGTATCATTGGTGAAAGCTTCCAGCTCTTTAAGGCTGGCTACCATCAACTCATCTGTTGGGTCCGGATCAAACCAGCGTTTCCAGATAGTACGATACACAGATAGATCAACAATGCAATGTTTCCTGTTATCAGGATCTGCGGAAATATGAATACTGTACTCCCTGCTCATTTCCGTTGTTTCAACTTCCATTTCGATCGTACCTGGTTTGGAGCTGATCACTTCTACCTTATCTTCATCGCTGTTTTGGAGAAACCATTTTGCCATTTGCTCAGTGGATCGAAACTGATCCATTGTACGATCCAGTGAATAGGGTACTTTCGCTTTACTGCTAAATTGAATAGGAACAGATACAGAGCTGAGGAGAACCAGGCCGGTGATTCCCAATAATAAAATAATGATAAACTTCCGGCCTTTTAACATAATTGGTGGTTACTTGCAATAGTGTTGGTAAATTTAATAAGCTGGTCTCAAAATCATTACAACTATGAAGAAAGTATTTATCAACTCTTTATTGATAACAGTTTGTTTTGCAAGTTGTTTGGGTGTATTGGCTCAATCAATTGATCCCTGGAAGATAACTGCTGTAAACCCTACCCGCGACAATTACTACGGTATCACGGTCGCCAATGGTATGATTGGCATTGTCTCAGCACCATCCCCATTCACTGTGCAGGAAGTAGTGCTGGCAGGTGCCTGGGATCAATATGGCAGAGGCAGGGTGAGTAATTTTTTGCGCAGTTTCAACCTGCTGAACAGTTCCCTTGAAATTGATGGAAAACTCATGGATTACCGCCAGGTTTCCAATTTTACGCAGACCCTGGACATGCAGAAAGCAGCCTTTACAGTCAGCTTCGACTATGCAGATAAAGCCCAGGTCCACTATTCCTATTATGCGTTGCGCCATTTGCCTTACACCGTGTTGATGGATATCAATATCCTGCCGAAGAAAAACATAAGTATCCGCGCAGCCAGCATTATGGAAGCGCCTGATGCCTTGCGGGATGTGCAGAACTACTACAATGAAATCGATCGCCCGCATGTGGTGTTAAGCTTATTGAGTTCAACAGCTAAGAGTCCCACCGGCAAACTGCAGCTCTGCGCTTCCAATACCTTTCTATTTGAAGAAGAACATGGTCATGAGCCACGCGTCATTCATGAAATGTGGGATAACAATCGCCACCTGATGAAATTCAACAAGGAACTCACTGCCAATAAACCGTATCGCTTTGCGATTGCAGGTTCCTCTATCACATCTGCTCATCATGATGACCCTTTGAATGAAGCAGAACGCCTCACCGTGTATGCCAAACTGGAAGGACGTGATCGCCTCCTGAAATTTCATGAAGCCGCCTGGAAGGAACTCTGGAAATCGGATATTATCATCGAGGGCGATCCCCAGGCGCAACAGGATATTCACAGCATGTTGTACCATCTCTACTCTTTTACCAGGGAGGGAACTGCCTATTCACCTTCGCCGATGGGTTTGTCAGGTTTAGGGTATAATGGCCATGTATTTTGGGATACGGAACTCTGGATGTATCCTGGTTTGCTGGTA
>JALOMU010000425.1 GCA_025455285.1 Flavihumibacter sp. | reverse complement strand
GGTTGTTTTTACTTCTGCGGGAAAGAATATGTAAGGTTCTGCGAATCTCTTCATCGCGTCCAATAACCGGGTCGAGTTTGCCATTGCGGGCCATCTCATTGAGGTTCTTGGCGTATTTATTCAGGGTATTAAACTGTGTTTCCTGGGTTTGGGAAGTGATACTGCCTCCCTTTCTCAATTCCTTGATGGCGGCAATCAATCCTTTTTCAGTGAGACCGGCATCTTTCAACAATTTGGCTGTACTATCATTTCCTTGTTGGATGGCCAGTAACAAATGCTCAGGCGTTACGAATTCATCACCAAAGGATTTGAGGGCTGCACCTGCACGCAGGATTACATTATTGGCATCCCGACTAATAGACTGAGCCGGTTCACCGCCCTGGGCAGCAGGTAATTTGGATACCAGTTGTTCCAATTGCTGGCTCAACTGATTCACCGCCACTGCATTCTTTTTCAGCAGGTATTCAATGGGAGAATTCTGCTGCTCCAGCAAGGCTTTCAACAGGTGTTCTGTTTCAATATTGGTATGCTGGGCATTGAAGGCCAATTGCTGGGCCTGTTGTATGATTTCCGCGGCTTTGACGGTAAAATTGTTCAGGTTCATATTTTTTCTTTTCAAGGTTCTCTTCTTTCCTTCAAAACCTAAACCAGCCTGAAAATCAGGCAATAATGACAGGAAATTCTAATACAACCTGACGAATGCGCCGATTCTGTAGAAAAAGACTGATTTTTTTACAGGTTATAAACTCATCGGGGAATTTTAACGTTAAGACTTCGAATCCCTTTGATAATTTAGACTTTATTCAATTCTATGCGATCCATTCTTATATCCTCTCTTGCGCTCCTGATGGCAGCTTCCAGTTCTGCACAAGCACCTGCAGCGCAGGCAAAACCGCTCCGCAACAACCAGGTTGATATCCCGGCAATCACAGATGGACTTGAAAAATACAAGAAAGACCTGGGCAATGATTTTGTGGTGATCGTCCACAAAGATGGCAAGGATGTATACCGAAGAGAGTTTGGAGAATTGAGAGCAGCCAGCCAGGAACCGATTGGTGCTGCCAGTCAGTGGTATACAGCAGCCCTGGTGATGAGTTATGTGGATGAAGGCAAACTTTCCCTGGATGATAAACTGGGTGATTTCCTCCCGATTTATCAGAGTTATTCCAAGGGGTATATCACCCTGCGCATGTGCCTTTCACATACGACCACTATTGAATCTGATTTGCCGGTTTTCCGTACTGCGTTGAAGAAGAAAAAATTCGATACCCTGGAAGAGGAAGTGGCCAGTTATGCAAAAGACAGGAATATGAAAGGTCGCCAGGGCACCCAATTTTATTATGGAAATATTGGTCCGAATATCGCGGGCCGTGTGTTGGAACTGGTTGCCAAACGTCCCTTTGACCGCGTGATGCGCGACCGCCTGGGCAAACAACTGGGCTGGAAGAGAACCAATTTCATGAGTGATGGTGTTTTTGCCGAGAACCCCTCTGCAGGAGCTAAATCTTCGGCAGATGATTATATGAAGTTCCTGACCATGTTATTGAATAATGGGAAAGTGGGTACTGTACAGGTGCTCTCTGAAGCTTCGGTAAAGGAGATACTGAAAAAGCAGACCGGTGCTGCCAGCATTGCCTATACCTCTCCTATTTCTCAAGGCAATGATTATGGATTTGGTTGCTGGATCCAGGAAAAAGATGCTGCCGGAAACGGGACATTGGTAAATTGTCCCGGTATTAATGGTACCTGGCCCTGGATCAACAAATCAAAAGGCTATGCTGCCATAGTTTTCACTAAAGGAGAACTGCCCGATCAGAAACGCATGGTCTTTGAAGAGATCCGCGAACTGATCGAGCAGCATATAAAGTAAGCTTCTTTCTTTTAAGCTTCTTCTTTCACGAACACGAGTTTGGCTCTGTCCGCATTGTAGATTTTTTCGTAGAACAGCAGGAGCTCGTTATACATTTTGGCAGGAAATCTTCCTTTGTTTAATTCCATCCTACGGATATATAATACAGTGTTGTTCTGAATTTGGGTACTTACTTCGTAGCTTCCAAAGGGCGTATTGAGTTGGTTCACTTTTAGATCCCGTTCAATTTTATACCCTTCCGGTAAACTGATGCGCACCGTATCGATCTCAATCTTTTCTTCATTAAGGATGATATCAAAAAGGCGGTTAGTGTCGGCCGTTAGTTTGTGCTCCCACTTGTTTAATACATTGGGCACAATGAACAAACGTTTGCCGGTAAACTGCGCATAATGGTCTGCGGTAATACTCAGCTGTTCGTCAATGACAGGAATATCACCCGGGGTTTCCTTGTAATCAAAAGCACGGATGGTATATTGAGGCAGATCCAGGGCCCGCTGGAGGAATTTTTGTTTTTCCTCAGTGGATAGTTGATGAATTAAATGATGGTACAATTCTCCAAGGGTAGCTTTGTATCGGTTGTTGGCTTCTATTGATAATTGTCCTTCTTTATTCAGAGTGGCTTCCACCCTTGAGTTGTATTGATTTTCTGATTTTCCATAAACAGGAGTTTTAACCAATATGCCTCCGTTTTCAGTGATCAGCAGTGCATGCCGGTTGCCAGTAGCACTTCCCATATAACCGGGAGCAACAGTCTGGCTGGTACATTCCAGCCAGGTGGTGTCTTTTCCTAGTGGTACTGCACAAATAGCATGATTAAAATAGGATGCATTTGGAAAATCAGTTGGAATATCCCGTTCATCTTCACCAGATCGAATCAAGACATAATGAGATTTAATTCCTAC
>JALOMU010000424.1 GCA_025455285.1 Flavihumibacter sp. | reverse complement strand
AACCAGGTATAACTAAACTAAACTGACATGAACATTTGCCGTAACTGCGGGGTTGAGTTGGAAGAGACGATGACTGTTTGTCCTTTATGCAGACAAGCAACTGGTAATTCAGAAATTGCGTCAATCCCTGATACAGCTGGGAAAGAGTTTAGTGTTTATGGAAAAAAAATGAGTCCCCCGGAAAAGAAGTTTACCTGGGAGATCATTTCACTTATACTGCTTTCTTCCATTGTAGCAGCTATTGTAATTGATTGTATTCTTAATAGCAACATTACGTGGTCGGAATATCCGGCAGCAATCTGCCTGACCGTATTTTCTTACATTTCGATGTTTACCTTCTGGCAGCAGCGGACGACATTTCAACTTGCAGGCGGCCTAACGCTATCAATCATTTTACTTTTTCTGTTTGATTTAATAACCGATGGCATTAACTGGTCGATAAAAGTTGGAATACCGCTGATTTTTGCAGCCACTTTTCTAGCTGCTATTTTAATTAAAATCATCCGCCATTCAAAATATAAAGGTATCAATCTGATAGCGTATGCATTTCTTGGAGCAGCCATTCTTTGTATTTTAATTGATGGGATATTATATTATTACCTGAGAGGAATCTTTCATGTGGATTGGAGTTTACTGGTAGTAGCTTGTACGATTCCTGTTGTTATTGTATTATTTTTTGTTCATTTCAGAATGAAAAAAGGAAGGAGTCTTAAAAAAACTTTTCATATCTGATATTCACTGAGATAATTTTTCTCAATAAAAATTGTTACGGTACATTCTGTAAGAATGTTTTTTCTTTCGCATGATCCAAAGATCAATTATTCCAAAACTTCGTTTACCATCTTTACCATGTAAAGGGATTTCATCAGAAGATAAATCAAATAAAGGCTCATTTATCATATTGTGCTCATAAACAATTGTTCCTGCACTTAGGAAAGGGGGTTGCATATTATTTATTTTTAGAATCACTTCGCTTCACCCTGGCTGCTTCCAGAGCTGCTTTATTTTTACTGATCAGTTCACTTTTCAATCTGATTTCCTGATCTAATTCTCTAAGTCTGTTTTCGGTAGAGAGCTTTTGTTTTTGAAGGTCTTTTTGCTCTTCCATTAATTTTTCAAGTTCTTTTTCCTCCTTTCCTAAATCTTTGATCTGAGCGGTAATATCAACATCATCAGAGAAGGAATTGGTATACATAACCAATGATTCCAGATAAGCTTTGACATTTTGATTAATCAAAGTATCATCTGTACTATTGGCAAAATTATTATACCCTGTTGATACAGCCATATAAACTATACTGCTATTATTTTGCCCCTTTTCAATTTTAGTATAGATATCAATTTTTTCCGGACTAATTTCAGAAAGTACTACTTCCTTGTACCGAACTACTCCCCTTCTCATTTTCTTCTTTAATCCGGACCTTTCGAGTCTTAATTGCAGGGCATCGCTGGCCATTTCTTCTGTCTGGTTTAGCGTAATCATTACTGCATGCTGATTCACCTTATCAATCATGAATGATGCATCAGTGGCTTGTCCATTCATCACTGCTGCTGAAGTTAGAGCAAGAATGGAAAGTACTAGTTGTTTTATATTTTTCATTCTACAAAGCTGACACAATTAAACGGACAAACTGTTATACAACTTCATTAATATGTTATATAATTCACACTTTACAGCTGGAGTCAATTGAATCTGGATATAAAAGGTTATATTTAGATAGACCATGTTTATATTAATTTTCTCTTCCAATGAAACTCTATATTAAGAATATGGTTTGTACCAGGTGTAAAATGGTCGTAAAACAGGAGCTAATCAAATTAGGTCTTCATTTTAGTATGGTGGAACTAGGCGAGGTTGAAATCACTGAAAATATTTCCTGTGAACAGCAAAATGAATTAAGGGCAGCACTATTGAAAGCTGGGCTGGAATTGATGGATGACAGCAAAAGTGTTTTAATTGAGCAGATAAAGAATGTTATTATAGACCTGGTTCACAACTCTGAAGAACCTTTGGCAATCAAATTTTCTGAATATCTGCATCAAAAGTTAAATCATGATTATACCTATCTGGCGAATCTATTTTCAGAAGTGCAGGGTACTACTATAGAGCAGTTTCTGATCACGCATAAAATTGAACGGGTAAAAGAATTACTTGTTTATGATCAGATTAATTTAACAGAAATCGCCTACCAGATGCATTACAGCAGTGTAGCCCATCTTTCCACGCAGTTCAAAAAGGTAACAGGATTAACGCCTTCTCACTTTAAGCAACTTAAAAATAAGAAGCGAGTGATGCTGGATGCTGTTTGAAGAAAGTAAACCTACTGATTATTTTTACTCCTGAACCGGAATAGCTGTATTTAACAATCCTGACAGGGATTTGGAAGTGCGATTTTCGGAGCTGTTGAGGTAAACAACTTTTCCATTTTTCAACAACCAGTTATCGCAAACCAGCATGGAATCTTTTTTTCCGTCTTTCGTTTGCCATTTATTCCAAACCCAGGCAATCACCCAGTCCTGATTGCGGTCTATATTGTGTAGTGAAATCAAAGAAAAAGGAGTATTGGTGGTAGAGGAATACGTATTACGCCATTTGCGCAACACAGCTTCTACTGTTTCCTTATTGGTGCTCACCCTTACGCCATTGGGCCAATCAAAAACGGTACTGTCTGCCAGGTAGGAGGCCATATCAGTGGGTGAATCAGAGTCCCATGCCTGGTACAAATTTGCAATTGTGCCTGCCAACTGAGGATCTCCTGCCTCCCAGTTTTTGAG
>JALOMU010000423.1 GCA_025455285.1 Flavihumibacter sp. | reverse complement strand
ATCTCGAATGGAGTCCTGAAGGATAGCGCGGTAAACTACATGAATCCGGTTTTGTGGATCAATCAGCAATTTGGTGCGGCAGCATTGGCAGGTTGTTTCGCTGATTTTGTGTTGTTGCTGAAAACCTTCCTGCTGGTAAGTGGTTGCCATAAATAATGCAGAACCCTCCTGGTTACCTGTTTTCCGGTTATCCAGCCAGATTATAATGGCCTCTCCTTCTTGATTAAGCGCTACGTCAAAATAACGCTGATCATTTCCTTCCGGATCATTTACCAGTGGTCTGGCAGTTGTCCATTTTTTACCATCATCAAAGGACTGACTGTAATAGATCTGGCCGGCGTATTTACTTTTTGGTGCTGATTTAAGGGTGTTTGGGCCATCATGATGGCTGTGTTCGTCGCTTCCCTCTTTTTTGAAAATGCCTTGCTGTAGGCTGGTTGAGGTCACTCCCCATACAGCAATGATTTCTCCAGAAGGTTTAAATACCAGTTTAGGTGCATTTTCAGCATGAGGCGATAATGTAATGGAAGGCGTGACGATTACCGGTACTTCAAAACTTTTTCCATTATTGATTGAGATGGCATATCGCATTTGAAACCGGTTCTCTGTTACTTGTTCCACCCAGCTAAGTACGGGCCTGTTCAGATGATCTTTTGAAAGTCCGGGTATTAGTGAAGCATGATCAGCTATTATTTTAGTAACGGATCGCAGGCTGTCAGTTTGTTCGTGTGCCGTAGTTTTTAAAGACCAACTACAGAGCCAAACACAGAGATAGAGTGTTAATTGTTTCATCAGTTGTTTTTTAAAAGGGAACCTAAATCAATACTCATTCCGATATTTACGGATCTTGGATCTGCTAACTGGTAACTATAACCGAAACCGCTTTTTGAGGTAATATTGGAATAGTATCTATCACCTGCATTTAAAAGATGAACCCAGGTTTCAACTGCTTTAAACCGATATCCTGCTCTAAGGTGCCAAACAGTATATCCCTGGTAACGGGCAGTGTTTTGTGGGTCAACAAAATAGGGGCCGATCACTTGTAGTTCGGTTCCTATGCGAAGTCCTTTCAGGAAAGCAGGGCGATACCATGCTTCCGCGTTAAATAGCCAGCGGGGAGCATTGTTCATTTCGCGACCATTATAACTTACTCCTTTTTCTACATATTCTTCAAATAGGTGTTTACTGTAGGAAGCGCTTGTCCTAAGCTGGAAATTTTTCACAGGACTGGTATTGATACCCACTTCAATTCCTTTGTGACTTGTTCGGCCACTGTTCTGATTGATAAAGCTGCCATCATCGAGTCTGACATTCACAATTTCATTTGAACCATTAAGCTGATATACACTGAAATCCGCAGAGAGTTTGCCGGGTAGCCATTCCATCCATCCTCCAATTTCATAGTTTCTGAATAAAGAGGGCTGGAGATAAGGGACTTTCACTCCTGTAAACAATTCAGTAACCTGCGGAGGTACAAATCCTTCGCTGTAATTCGCAAAAAATCCGATTCTTTTGGTTGGGTTGTAGGTGAATCCAATTTTGGGACTTAGTCTTTTAAAATTGGTGCTGGTGTCTTCCGCCCCACTAAAAGCAGAGGAGGTTAGATTATTGATGAGTTTGTAGTGAAATAGATCATAACGAAGTGAGCCAACCAACCGTAGTCCTTTTGCAGGTTTAAATGCGAACTGAATAAACGCTGCATAATTATTTATAGTTGTTTTGTAGTTGGTAAGGGTGCTGTCGGTTGATTGATAACTGTCATATTTCCCTGCAAGAGTGTCTTTATGGATTTTAATATAAGAAGCAGCATAACCGGATGGACTCAGATCTGCTGAAAGTCCGCCGATCAGCTCCGCATTTTTCCATTGAAATTGGTGTTTGTGCTGGCTGATAATGGCCAGGCTTTTAAAACTGCTTTCGTTGATTTCTCCATGGGCAAGCGTTTTATCACCTTTCCAAACACCATTTACTTTTCTGTAATCCTCTTTGATTCTGTAGGCAGGATTTTGTCCGATTGAATTTTTTCTAAGTACAACCGATAAGCTTGAATTTGAATTATCATTCCAATTATGAAGGAGTGTGCTTCTGAAGCGCTGTGCCTTTACATTCCGGTAAGTAAAAGTTTGCGGGTTGAAAAATCGACGGGTTGCAAAGGAAACACTGTCAATTCCACTGCGCATATCGCTATAATAATCTGTTAGGGTATAACTGTTTTGAAGTTGGGTGGATGAAGAGAAATTATAATCTGCACGCACAGTAAATGTTCCTTTATGAAAGTCAGTATATTCCATAAAGCTATTTCGTTTACCCGCATAATAACCGCTTATGGCGAAGCCCCATTTTCCATATTGAAAACTGGATTGAAGATCTCCTCTTTTGTAACCTATATTATTTCCCTGCAGGGAAATTTTCAGTGCAGGTACAGGGGTAGGCGCAAGGCTGATGAAGTTTACAACACCTCCGATGGCCTCACTTCCATATAGGGACGAGGATGGGCCTTTTATTACTTCAATTTTTTTGGTGGCCGCAAGATTCATTTCCAGTAATGCATTGTGGTTGAATAAACCGGTTGTTCGTACAGGGATACCATCTTCCAGGTAAAGGAATAAACTTTTGGTGGTCATAGGTTGACGAATACTCATCTGATGTTGTTCATTACCAAGATTAACCATATTTACACCACTGATCTTGTTTAATAATTGATCGGCGCTCTGCGCTTTGGTTTCCTGAATCGTAGCTGCTGAAATCAGACCAATGGCAATTGGAGCTTCTGTTCTT
>JALOMU010000422.1 GCA_025455285.1 Flavihumibacter sp. | reverse complement strand
CCACTATTTTTAAGAACTACTCTTTTCTTCTTGAACCGCCGTCCGCCCTGGCGGATATGAATCCGATGCTCTAACCAGCTGAGCTACCTCGCCTTGTTGAATATTCTATCAAACGGAGCGCAAAAATAGAGGTTTATCACAAAAGATCAAAAAATAGC
The DNA here is from genome assembly GCA_025455285.1 of Flavihumibacter sp. Lineage (GTDB taxonomy): Bacteria > Bacteroidota > Bacteroidia > Chitinophagales > Chitinophagaceae > Flavihumibacter. Next base: position 2,635 of record JALOMU010000422.1, on the reverse strand, counting down.
TGTGGTTTAGTATGCATTTTTTACTTTACCCTTACCAATTTTTCAATATTAAGGTGTTCAATCCCAAGGGCTTCTATTTTTTCAACGCCTGTGGTAATCAGAGTATCCCCGGAAATTTTATAGAGAAGTTCAAACTCTCCACCCTCCCATTCCCGAACAGAAAAATAATCCAACAGTTCAGTATAGGTACTGTCGCCAATTTTTACCCTCCCGCCACCTGCAGCATAACTGGCAGTACTATCTTTCCCCTTATTCAAATCATGCCGGAGAAAAGCAAAATGTGTCGGACTGATAATCTTGATCATTTCCTGTCCGATGGTATAATCAGTCACCACTGTATCTGTTCCCTTGATAGTAGTACCGGTAAGTAATTTCCAGGTACCCACAATTGGAGGCATTCTTGGTGATTCCGCATCTTGCTCTGGAGTAATGGGTCCGCAGGAAACAACAATCAATAATACCCCGAATACATATCCATAATTCATAAAAAATAAATTTAATTCTTATAAACCTCCTTAAGCATCCTCAATTTCGCAGTATCACCTGCAATAGATTCTGCAGAAAAAGGCATTACACCGGTGGAAGGAGGCAATAAACCAAATTCCAATACCCGCTTAAACTCCTCCGCGCTTACTTGTCCTGTTCCATTGTACCCCTGCACAATCGGCCATATTTTAGGTGCCCCGGCCCCTTTCAACCACGACTGCCCTGATAACCAGCTCATATATTCACCCACCCAGGATACCGGCCGGCCTTTCAATTGATGGAATAACATAGGCGACAATACATCCGCCCTGGTGGAAAGTGCAGCCAGATCAAGTCCCAGATTTTTATACAACGCAGAATCATGATCTGCAGGCATCCATCCGCAATGAAAAATTCCGGTTAGCAGTGAGCCATCAACCGTTTTAACCTGTTTACCCAGCACATCTGCCCACTCCACTAACACCCCTGTTCTCCATTTTCTCCAGGCAGTTTCCTGATTCCTCAATATCCAGTTAGCACGATCTGCAATCGATCCCTCACGTAATTTAAGTCCGGCATAATTTTCAAACAACCCCATACATCGTTCACAAAAACAGGTTTCAGGCAGAATTGGATGCGGTGTTTCAAATTGTGCATGCCAATGAAAATAATCCAGCCAGATGCCATCAACCGAATAGGAAGATAGAATAGTTGCCAGTACCTGCTGCCGATCTGCCCGGAATCCAGAATCAGTAGGGCAAATTCCCATAAACCAATCAGCCGGATCTGCACGATTCCCCTTTTCTGTTATTGGCCATGCTTCCGGATGCTTTGATAAATAATCCTTGCCATTCAATACCGGAAACTCTACATAGATTTTTACACCCTCTTTTTTTGCCAGATCAATAAATTCCTGATTCAAGGAACCACTTCGAATAAATACGGCATTAATTCCCAATGAAGAAAAATCATAACCTGCTTCCCATAACGCTGCAGGATTGCCATAGACGCCCTTTACCAGAGAGGCCCATCCTCCTGTTGTCGTAGAGTTTACGCAAGCCAGTAGCTGAATTAACAACAAACCGTATAAAATACTTTTTATTCGCATCCAGATCCGGAAGATGCTTCAAGTTACAACCGTTTTTTCAGGATATGACTTAAATCATGTTTGAAATTCTAACGCCTTATTAGTTTTGTAATCGTAAATGTTTTTTCGCTTTATCATATCATCCCTTCTACTGGCCTCACTATTATTGCAGTGTTTTCAGGTACCGATGATGGTTGTAAACTATTACACCAACAAGCAGGAATTCCTGGCTAACTGTGAAAATAAATCCCGGCCCGAACTTGCCTGCGAAGGGAAATGTATTCTGATGAAAAAGATCAAAGCTGCTGAACAAAAAGAGGAACAGGAGAAAAAAGAAAGTAAAGGTTCCGGTTCCGCAGACATTCTTTCTTCACGGTCCTTTTTTACCAATGAGCTGAATTTGACTAAAAAAATCTCGGCACAAGATTATTCTCTACATGTGGTATCCAACACCATCGACCAATCCTACCCGCTGTTTCACCCGCCCTGTTGATTTTTTTCTAAAAAGACTTATCGATTTTACAGCGTAAATATTCAAATCAACACCTAATTTCCTCAGCTCGTAACCACGCGGCTTGACTTCCCACTTGCCTATATGTTACTTGCAACCCGATAAACTTCTTTTAATATGTCAATCTTACCCAGGCTGTTATCAGTAGTATTCCTACTGGTTACCCTGCCTTGTTTTGCCCAAAAAAAAGTCAGTGCCACCCTCATTGACTCTATCAATAATGAACCCATTTATGGCGCAACAATTCAATGCACAAATAGCACTTGCCACTGTAGTTGTGTCAGCACAACGAATGGGCGCTTTGAAATGAACTGCCGGGATTGCAGCTTCATAAAAATCTCACATACCGGTTACCAGTCTATTATCTTACCCATTGAAAAACTTCTCAAAGCACCCGGAACCTTACGACTGAAACCATTTGCCGGAAGCCTGAATGAAATCATAGTTACTGCCAGCAGAGGTGAAAAAATGAAAAGAACAGAAGCTCCAATTGCCATTGGTCTGATTTCAGCAGCTACGATTCAGGAAACCAAAGCGCAGAGCGCCGATCAATTATTAAACAAGATCAGTGG
>JALOMU010000016.1 GCA_025455285.1 Flavihumibacter sp. | reverse complement strand
GTTTTGATGGTTGGACTTGTGGTGGGGGGCGTAGATCATTGGTACTATGTGCTCCCGGGATTTCCGGTATATGGATTGGCACTTCTGGTGAATAATGAGAAGCGATACATTTTAGCGAGGAACATAATTTTTTTTGGATGGGGTATTTATCAATTTTATATTTTAGTAACTGATTCGATAAATATTCAAAATTGGAAAATATCATTGCTTATATTAATGCCATTTCGCCAATTAATAGCGATACATGGTTTAAACTATCACAACTGCTTACTCCAGAAAAAATATTGAAAGATCAATTTTTTGCTAAACAAAATCAAGTGGCAAAAAAAATCGGTTTTTTAGAATCCGGAGTTGTCCGAGCTTTCTTTTCTAATACAGCAGGTAAAGAATACAACAAACAGTTTTTTGTTGGTCCAAGTATCATAGGAGCTTATTCGTCCCTATTGACTTCCAGGCCAAACTTAATTGCGCAACAGGCGCTTACTGATTGTATAGTATATTCCTGTAATTATGCAGAATTGGTTCATTTTTTTGACGAACATCAGGATCTGGAACGACTGGTAAGAAAAATTGCTGAATATTATTTCATAGAAAAAGAAAAAAAAGAATTAGACATTGTACTGCTGAATGCCACGCAACGTTATTTGGTATTCAAGGATGAGTTTCCGTCTTTGGAGCAACTTATTCCACAGTATCACATCGCCTCTTATTTAGGAATTTCAGCCATTCAACTCAGTCGCATTAGAAAAGAGTTGGCTGTAAAGAAAAAACCAATTTGATTTCTTTACCTATGTAAAGATCTTTAGTTGCCTGGAATCTTAGTTTTGTATTGCTGATAAAGGGTACAAAATCAATTATTTATGCGTGCTAAAGACTTTTCTTTTTATTCCTGGGTCTTCTTACTTGCCGCGTTATGGAATTTGATTGGTGCCTGCTTTGGTTATTTTAATACGGCTTACACTTTTGAAGGATTATTTGACCAACCACTGACCGATCCTCTTATTTACGAGATATATAGAGGTGCCTGGGGAACCACCTTTCTTTTTTTTATTGGCTATCTATTGGTAGCATATAATCCAGTTAAACAATGGGGTATTGCTTTAGTTGGCGGAATAGGTAAATTGGTATTTGCCATTTCAGAATTACAGTTATTCCTGGCTAATCTGGCGAATCAAAAAATACTAATTATCGTAATTGGTGATTTTCTGTTTTGTATTGTATTTATTGGCTATTTCCTCAAACTAATAAAATACAAAGAACAGGTGTAAGGGTATGAGAAAGTGGATAATAATGTTGCCTTGCCTTTTTTTTTCTGGTATAAAAATTATAGCTCAGCAGGTTTTTAAACTGGCAAAAGAAAAAGATGGAATCCGTATATGGGTAGGTTCTGTTTCCGGAAGTTCCTACTTTGCTTTTAAAGCAGAGATGTCACTAGAGGCTAGTGAGGCAGATATTGTGAAAATTCTAAAAGATGTGCGTAGATATCCTGACTGGTTTGCCTTTACTTCCTCTGTAAAATTAATCAGTCAAAACGAAACTAACCAACAGTTTGTATTGGAAACTGACTACCCCTGGCCATACGCTAATGAGTGTATGCAGTTTACAATGAATTTTGATGCTAAGAAGGATAACAAACGTATCATCACCATAACAGGAAACAATAGTGCCACGAATTGCAAGTTCACATTAAAAAAAGCGAGTGGCTTTATTTTGTTGGAGCAAAAGGGAGGTAATACTACCATCACCTATTATTTTCATTCCGAACCTTCCCAAAAAATTCCCTCCTGGTTGATAAATCCAAGAATTCATGAAATGCCATTTCAGACATTCCTAGCACTTAAAAGAATTGTATTGTTAAACCAACGGCCATTCTTAAAATAGGGTCTACCAAAAGTAAAATAAGGTAAATGAACGGATAACGCTGCATTTTAAAGGGCGTACACTTTCTGGCAGGTATAAAGATAGTTTGCATCTTTACATGTCACGTTTAATGAAAGGGAAATGCATGCAAAGTCGGAGAATATTTAAAAACTAGAGAGCTATGCAAATAGAAGATATTATTAAACGAGTTTTTGAGCCTTATATAAATATACCTTTTGAAGAGTGGAATTTATTTTTCAAATTAGGCGATGTAATTGTAACAAAAAAAAATGAAATTATTAAAATCGCTGGTTCCACTGAAAAGTATTTATATTTCATTTTACAAGGAAGCGGTGGTGTCTTACTATGGAATAACAATAAGTTTGTATGTACAGACTTGTGCTACGAAGGAGAATTATTGGGCGATTTCATGTCCTTTTTTTTACAAAAACCGAGCTTACTGGAAGTGGTGACTTTGGAATCAACGGAGCTATTCAGGATTTCAAAAGAAAATTTTAACAAGCTGGTTTGCGATGTTGATTATGGAGATAAATTCAGCCGATTTACACTGGAAGCCCTTTTTGTTCAGAAACAAATGCAGCAGATTGAAATGATTACAAAAACAGCTACTGACCGATATTTTGATCTGTTAACCAAAAAACCCGATATGATATATCGTACACCTCAAAAATATATTGCTTCTTATCTTGGAATTTCAACTCAAAGCCTTAGCCGAATTAGGAAACAACTAGTAGTAAATAATTCTTATATGGAAAAGAATTACATTTCCTTGCTGTAATTTAAAATGAAACTTACATAGTAAAAAAATCCAGGGGGTCTGAAAGAGCCTGTTAAACCCGATATTGCAATCGAATATGACAAACGAAATTCAAATGAGTTAGTACAACTATTCTTGCAGAGGACGCACAGGACAATTTCTGAATAAGTTTAAATGATTCATCTTTCTTAGCTCAAATACGCTTATACGGGGTTTTTCCCCTTTTTTCCCATTCTATTTATTCGTATCTTTAGTATTCTTCAAATCTGATAGTATGTTTCTGATCATTGATGCAGTCACCTGCCTCAAACAGGATGACTATACTGGAAAAGACGATATCTTCTTGCTTGTTAATAATGGATTTCCCCGGACAATCGAGGTCGGTGAAATGACAAATCACCAAACTAAAAAAATTTCCAGGGAGGTAACCCTTACGGAAAATAGCCAGCACTCTATAGAGGTTTGGGAGAAAGATGATGTGAGTCCGAATGATTTGATTGGTACCATATTCCTTGCTGATTTTACACCCAATATGGAGCAAGAGGCGGTAGTTGAAAACGGAGATGCTTCCTACAAGCTTTGGTTCACGATCGTTACGGAGTCTCAATAATATTCATTTTAAAACTTCCAGCTATGTCAGTCTTTAAAGGCGATCAGCTGATGCATGCTACGCTTGCCAAGCTGAATGAAATTCTCACCGGCGGTGATGAACATGCACCTGCTAATAAGAATAATTTTATTTCATGGGTAACTCCAGGTATTCCTTTCGGAAATTCAGATTTTGATTTTCTTGAAAAAGGTTTCAATGCGGCTGATGCTACGGAACTGCGCAAGCTAATCATGCAGGCTGCTGATTTTGCTTTGTTTGCCGATTTGGTGCCGGATCCTTCTGCCGTTTACCAGGCAGATCAGTCCCAAACCATTGATCGCAATAGCCAGGAAAGACTTAGCAAGATTTACGGCAATATTTTAAAGTTTGCCAAAGTAACCAATATGGATCCCAGTGAAGAAGAAAAGAAAAAGCTGGAAAAATTCAAGGGGCTACTCTATACGACGAAAAAAGAAAAAAACCTGGTCACAGAGGAAGAAACAGAAAGAACAGTGGATAGCCCAATTTCCCTTGCTTATGCTGAGAAAGAGCAAGCTTATTCGGATGCTGTATTGCTCTATAATAATAAACGTATCAGTGCTGCCGCAGGTGATAATAAAGAAGCAGTGCTGGATTTCAGTATTAATCAGCCAGTGTATCGATCAAAGGTAAAATCCGCCATGAATGCCTGGACAGGCGCTGGTTATAAAAATGAAGTGGAAGCCATGCATGCCTATATTGCACAGGTCACCGGAAGAAGTATGGCTTCCTGGTTTGCGGAGTTGAGGGATGCCTATGATCGGGCCCGGTTTACCGAGTCGATGATTGATTTCGATTTTTATCCGGTTCGGCTTTTTCCTGCCAATTTCCATAAGCAGGAATGGATGAAATACAGTTTCAGCGACAAAGAAGTAACTACCCATGCCTCTAAGTCAACTACGGCCTGGAATGCCAGTGGTGGATTGAATTTTGGCCTTTGGTCAGCAGGGGCCGGCGCTTCTGGTTCTACCGAACGCACGGCCAATTCTATGGAGTCCAATATTTTTGAGATGAGTTTTGATTTAACTCAGGTGAAAATTATGCGACCCTGGTTTGGTACAGAATTGTTCTCCTGCAGAGGTTGGAAACTGGATCCGGGAACCTGGAGCTTTGGCAGCACCGTATTGTCTGATGGCGGAAATCCCCCTAAAGGTAGTTTTATTGCATATTCTACGCACGCTGTTTTTGCCCGCAATCTGAATATCAAATTCGATAAATCTGCCTGGCAGGCCAGTACGTTCAAATCTAAATTTGATTCGGAAGCAAATGTTGGCTGGGGACCTTTCAGGGTTAAGGGGGGCTATTCTAAAGGAAAGGAAACTAGTGATTTTCATTCTAAGGATACAGGTGAGGGTATTAGTTGCACAGGTATGCAGTTGTTAGGTTTTATTAACAGGATGGTGGGAGTTTGTCCCGATACAGATCCTAACGCAAAATTTGACTGACATGAATGCTTCCATCGCCATCGCCCTGCTTACCAAATTGAAACTCATATTTGAAACCGATGCGTCCGGTGAAGCACAGGACCAGAAATTTCTGGCCTTTCAGAACGGTGAGTTTACAGTTGGTAAAGAGTTGTTTTATTTTATTGATCCATCCAAATATGGCATCAGTCTAACGGATGCGAATGTGAAGCGAAATGAGTTTTCAGGGTTATTTAATTTTATAGCTGAACCCGCTGAAATGATAACCGTTTTGCCGGATATGTTGAACGATATCTATAGCTCAGTATTAAAAAAAGCGATCCCGGCAAATAGCCATCGAACACCGGAACAGGAAGATCAATACCGAAAGGCAATTGAATATTTGAACAAGGAGGAAACAGAAGCAGGTACTCTTATTACACCACTTGCCCGCTATGAACAATACCAGCAATTGTATAAAACCTGTATCAGTGAATACAAAACCAGGCAATTACAGGCTGCGATGGCTGAAGGAATAGGTGCGGAGGCAGTAAAGGCGCAATGGAATACGGATGAACCTTCTTTAAAAAATGCTATATCTAAAGCGTTACTTCTCTGGGAAACAAAAGGCAAAAAACAGGAAGTAGAAAATTGGTTAGGTATTTTCAATCAATTGGCAGGAGCAGCACCCATCAGTTTGTTGGCGGATCTACGATCGGATTATGAATTATTTGCCAGGATATCAGGTGCAGACGGACTGGCTGCTGAATTCTCCTATTTGCCAACCCTTTTTAATCCGAGTAATTTTTTTGAAGAACAAGTAGCCTGGCCACAACTTAGTTTGGATAAAATGGAAGTTGCTGCATTGTATGAAAAGGCACCAGAAGCGTTAAAGCGGCTTTTTGAGAAAGGAGACAATGAACCGGAAATCCGGAAGATCAGTTTCGAATATGCGGTAGTAAGCCTTGTTCGGGAATGGTTTCCCTATAAAGAGTTTTTTCAGCAACGATTTTGGAAATTACCTGAGGGGGAGACTGTAATTTCCGATGGAAATGGCAAGGGACGGATTCCAGCTTTTCCGGAGAAGCTGATATTCGTACGGAATCTTGTAATTAATTTTGAAACACCTGTACAGCCGGCGGCAATCAAAAACCTTTCTTCGGAATTGTTTTTCCGGCTGGAACCACAGGTAAAACTTCAGCTAAAAGCTAAATCAGCTGGCCTGGTTGAAAAGCGGTTAAAACTGCGCAGCGTGACAACTGCTGATCCGGTTATAGCAAAGCCGATAGGCAAAAGAAGATTTTCTTCCGCTTTGTTCAAAACGACTGATTTCAGAAAGTTTACTGAAATCACGGTAAATCCACCAACGCCTCCTGATCTTCCCACTCCTCCGGTTAATCCTGCTGGTAGCACAGAAATAAAATCCCCGGCGATGGAACTATTGGCATTTGTATGCAGAAAGATGCCACTCTGTCCAAATCCCGACCCAAACCTGGATTGGTCTTAACCATTTAAATCAGCAAAACATGAAACAGCATGATTTCATTGGGGTGAGATTTCCCAATGATAACAAACAGTATTTTGCAGTTGTTACTTCCGTAAAAGAAGGTGGTTTATTTGATTGTCGGTTTGTTCATACAGGAAGCCGGTATACATTTCAACAGTTCTCCGGTTGGCTGGAAGTGAAACAGACCAATGGCAATTTTCCTGTGGGCACCCGAACAAATGATGTGGTGCTTTATGAACCGCAGCAGCATAATTTGGGTGTTGGTCAATTAGTAGTGGTAACTTTTGAAGATAGCTATCCCTATTTAGGTGCAATACAAAGCACCAGTCCTGAATGGAAAGTGAAATTTCTACACTCCGATAATGAGTATCTCATAGATGCTGGTAATGTGGCGCATGCAGCAGGTAAATTGTATGATGGCAAACGGGTATTGGAGAAAAAGCCGTTTGGAAAAGGAGCCAGTTTATTCAGTACGGCAGTGGACAAGATAATTGTATTGGAGATCAGTGGCAGAAGCGGGCCGGTAAGAGGGGAGTTTGAAACAAAGATAAATGCTGATACTGGAGATCCATTGGCACCCAATTTATATGAAAATGGATACCTGCGGGCAGAGGAAGGAAAGGCACAGGATGTCTTAAATATCAATGCCGCTGAAGGAACAACAATGACAATATTTATTTCTTTTCATCCGGCTCTTTTGCCTTACTCCATTAATCCGAGAGAAAGTTCGGTAATAGATCGTACTACTAGTATTTATGGTAAAAAGAGTTTTACCTATAAGAAAGGGGTGAACTCTCTTCATTTTGATATTGAGCTACTCTATGATTCCACCACCTTAAGTAATACCACAAAATCGGAAGCGATTCGTACAGTTATGAATGAACATCGGAAAGGGAGTTCCGGGACTAAGGGTTATGAATTTGGAACCGAATTTTCGGGGGATATTTTTTTCCTTGAAGCAAGTGGAACTGTCACGCATACCCGTGAAACTACCAGTTCAGAAGAAAGCACCACTGGCACCAGTGATTCCAGTTCCTCCGGTTCGGAGAGTTCAAGTAGCTGGACAGTTTATTACCCAATAGGACTGGACATAAAAGAGAAATTTTAGGTAAGGGAGTCGTATTTCTTAAAAATAGTGGTGGCAATATGTCCGCCGAAACCAAAGGTATTGCTCATGGCATAGTGTATGGGTCTGGGTTGAGCTAGCTGTAGGGTTAGATTAAACTTGCCTTTTATTCCAGGTTCAAGTTCGGTAGAATTGATGGTTGGTGGTACAATGTCGTGCTGAATGGCTTTAATACAGGCAATTGCTTCAATGGCGCCTGCAGCACCCAATAAATGCCCGGTCATGGATTTGGTGGCACTGATACTTAAATTGTTTTGTTGGCCGAATACTCTTTCGATTGCCTTTATTTCACTGAGATCTCCTAATGGAGTAGAAGTGGCATGCGCATTTAAATAATCGATTTGATGGGGGGCGATTTCAGCATCTTCCAATGCGGCGAGCATTCCCAAATAAGCGCCTTCTCCTTCGGGATGGGTACCGGTTAAGTGATAGGCATCGGCTGCCATACCTCCGCCAACCATTTCCGCCAGGATAGGGGCATTACGCCTTCGCGCATGTTCATATTCCTCTAAGATGATGGCGCCTGCCCCTTCGCCAATTACAAAACCATCCCGATGGATGTCAAAGGGCCGGGATGCAATGGCAGGATTTTCATTCAAGGTTGATAAGGCTTTGGCGGCGTTAAAACCTCCAACTGAACTTTCATTGATGGGGGCTTCAGAACCTCCTGAAATAATCATATCCGCCTTACCCCAACGAATATAATTAAACGCATCTATCAGGGCGGTGTTGGAAGTTGCACAGGCCGATACGGTAGTGAAATTAATCCCCCTTAAGCCATATTTGATCGAAATTATACCGGATGCAATATCGACAATCATCTTTGGGATAAAAAAGGGATTGAAGCGCGGAGTGCCATCTCCTAAGGCAAATTCGGTTACCTGTTGTTGAAAAGTGCCAATCCCGCCATTGCCGGATCCCCAAATCACCCCGATTCTGTTTTTGTTCAGGCTAGCAAAATCTATTGCGGCCTGCTTCACTGCTTCTTCTACAGCAATCAATGCATACTGGGAAAATAAGTCGTATTTACGAATGACTGCTTTTTCAATATGGTTCGACGGATCAAAATTTTTGAGTTCACAAGCAAATTTTGTTTTGAATTTGCTGGCATCAAATTTTGTGACAGGCGCTGCTCCGCTGACCCCATTTACCAAGGATTCCCAAAATTCGGGTACTGTATTTCCGATCGGAGTTAATGCCCCCAATCCGGTTATTACTACTCGTTTCATGTTCCCATTATTTTACTTCTATAGCTGAGGTTAGTTCCTTAAGTGCTTTTACTCTTGCTTCAAAACCCTGATCAACCGGTAAAGGATAATGTACTTGCGTAAATAATTCCATTAACGCATCTGAATGTTGATGGCTTCTTTGTGTTTTAATATTAAAGTGGACCAGCTTGCTCCATAAGACTGATTTGAGTTTGGTTTTATGTTCATCCCACATCAACGCCTCGACCGTTACGCTCCATTCAGAAAACTGGATTAACCGGGATTCAATGGTAACCATTTCCATCCAGGTAGCCGGATACAAATAAGAGATTTGATTTTGTACAGCCACCCATCCGATTTTATCCTTGAATGCAAAATCTGCCATATTGAACGCGTAATTCTCAAGCAATTGTTCTGTTCTGGCTTCCATCATGTAATCAATGTATCGGGAGTTATTCAAGTGATTAAATGGATCACAATCCTGGTAGTGGATTCTGGTTTTGCTTTCTAAAATCTTTATAAGCTCTTTCATTTGTTTTTGTTTTATTATATACCGATCGGTATAATATATGGTAAAAAAAAATTAAACTTGTCGATCCCGGATTAATTTTTCCAGGTAGTTCATGGCGATGCCCAATTCTTTATTACGCTCCGTTACTTTTGCCTGCATAACTGCTCCTTCAATAAGGGAAAGTAGCACCACGGCAAATTCAATTGGGTCTGTGTCTGCTTTTATTTCCTTTCTGGCGATTCCTCTTTTGATTTGGTTTTCCACCGATGTTCTCCAAAGGCGCAATGCATTAGCAGCTTTCTCTTTTAGTTGAGGATGCGTATCATCCGATTCGGTAGAGGTATTGAGGATGGGGCAACCAGCCTTTAAAAAGGGGATTTTAAAGAACTTACGGTATATATCCGGATAAACAAGCAATCGGTCAATAGCATGTTCATGAGTTTCGATTTTTTCTTTTATGTAGGTGCTTACCTGGTTGAAATTATAATCAAAAGCTGCAAGGGCGACTTCATCTTTGTTTTCAAAATTTCCATAGATACTGCCTTTCGTTAGGCCGGTAGCATTTTCCAAATCTGCCAGGGAGGTACCTGCATAGCCCTTTTCATTAAAAACAGGGGCTGTTTTTTCAATAATGAATTGTTTGGTTAATTCAGATTTAGATGGTTTGCTGGCCATATTCGGTGCAAATATATGAAATATACCGATTGGTATAATATTAAATCTACTTAAATTCTGCTAAACAGTTATCTAAAGGGTTTCCTTTTTCGTGAATACATTCGCAAAACTGGTATCCGGCAGCTTCTTTATTGGTGCCTTTAAATTGCGCTTTACAGTCTTTAAGTGAATTTCTGGGCATCACTTCATAGCCATATCGCGCAAATAAAACGGTACCTATTACGATCAAAATAACGCCTGTAAAAAATATAAATGGAAATTGGTTGTTGTATTTGGTGGGTTTCTTTAGAATTTCATCTCCATTGAAAGTTTTATAAGGAAAGAGATATTTTATTCGATCAAACTTCCAAAAAAGTAAATATAAGTTAGCCAGCACCATAAATGGAGAGGTTACAATAGATCCTTCAAATCTCACCGAATAGGAGAGGAGCCAAATATTCACTATTATCGGGAAATACAGTATGGCTCCCAGCGTTACGGTTGCAGGTATAAGCAATAATATGGCAGCAGCAACTTGTGCGATTCCTATGAATGTATAATAATAACCTGTATGATGCAAAGCTTCCAGATAAGCTCCCATTGGATGTTTGGTTGATAATCCACTGGCAAATCGTTCTCCAACTATTTTTACCATTCCCGCCACAATAAAGGCATAGGCTAATGTGATTCTGCAAAAAATGGAAAAATACCAATACCACCTGTTTTGCCTGATTTTCAAGTGATATTGGTCGATTACAGTATGTTTCATGGTTCAGTTATTATATCTAAAAGCACTTTGAAATACAAAGTAAATATAATAATTTTGATATTACAAGGGTTGGATTTCCTTTTA
>JALOMU010000421.1 GCA_025455285.1 Flavihumibacter sp. | reverse complement strand
AGCCTACGGTAAAGAAGTATCGAATGGCATCAGTACCACCATTTATGGAGAAATTATGCTGCTGGGTTAAAGCATACTTGTCAAAAACAACATCCTGCCAGTCAGTGGAAGGAATGGTTCCATTCCGGAATCCTTCAATTTGTTCAGGTGTGTATTTGGCAAAAGGACCCAAACCCATGTTCTGGGCTGCTTCATTTTTCAGAATGGCAAAATCATAGGCACTCAAAACATTTGGATATACTGTCGGGCGGTCAAAGGAAACAGTACTCGATAATGAAAATTCCGGTTTACCTAGTTTTCCTCTTCTTGTTGTAACTACAATTACTCCATTCGCTGCTCTTACTCCATAAATAGCTGCTGAACCTGCATCTTTCAGAACAGAAATACTTTCTATTTCAGATGGATCCAGTTGTGCAAAATTATCACTGTTTCGAATCACCCCATCAATCACATACAATGCCGGAGCATTGTTGTAAGAACTGGCACCTCTTATACTTACAGAGGAACCAACACCAGGCCTGCCGGATGAATTTAATGAAATCAAGCCCGGAACTCTACCTGCCAAACTTTGCAGGTTGTTGGTAACGGGCATTTTTCTAATCTCATTACCGCTTACCGTTGATACAGAACCCGTTATTTTATTTCTTTTCTGCGAATTATATCCAACCACAACCACTTCCTCCCCAACCGCAGGTTTAATCGTTAGAATAATAGTAGGATTGGTGTTTGCGCTGGATACTGATAACGCTGTTTCTTCAAAACCAACGGCAGATACAAGTAAAGTGCCTCCCTTATCGGGAATGGTTATGCTAAAATTTCCATTATCATCCGAAAGCACAGTTGTAGTGGATCCTTTCAGATTGATAGTAGCACCTGTTACAGGTTCTCCGTTTTCAGATTTAATACTGCCCGAGATAATCAACTCATAAAGAGGTGCGCTGGGGCTTTTTGCCTGGGATACTAAGGGTATGCCAGGGATACCCTGGAATAGTAGTAAAATAACCAGTAATAATTTGGTGATGGGAGAATTAGACAATTCCCTGTTGGTTGTTAAGTAATGTTTCATTTTAATTAGAACTTAGTTTGGACAATAGCTTTCCACCATGCGAATATTGAGCGCATGTTTATTTTAGTAACCAGAATAGTAGGGAAGAAGGTTAGTTACTCTTTTCGCCTGGTTGGATAGCCAATCTTGCAGTTAGATTTCCGAAATGTAACTTGAATGAAGGTTGTTGTACTCATGATTTAGCAGTTAAAGTATTAAAAAGCACATCCAAATTCCGGATTTGATTTCTACTAACTGCCAACAATTATGACCAGTACTAATGTAATATTAGCATATTTATAAGTTTCAGACTTGCAGCTTATTTTATTGATAACTGGCTTTTGGGGAGTGTAAATTCATGAATTCAGAAGGAGTCATATTTTTTATTTCTCTGAAAATTCGATTGAAATTTGAAATATTATTAAATCCAGATTCATAGCATATCGAGCCTATGGTGTGATCGTTCTCAATTAATAGCTTACAGGCATATCCAATTCGGATCTGGTTTAGGAATTTGGTAAAAGTCTTTTTGTGATAACTTGAAAAATACCTGCTGAAGGAAGATGGATTCATATTTGCCAGTTCAGCAACTTTTTCCAGTGGAATATCCTGTTTAAAGTTTTTCATCACATAGTGATATACCGGCTCCATTCGTGCAACATGCACATCCTTAATGGTGTTTAAGAAGCCCGGACTTGAAAGGACTTTGTATTTTGAATCGTTGCATAGGCTACTTAAAATCTCTATTAAAGCAATAACTTGCAAATGCCCGGGAAGCTTATCCAGTTTTTCAATTTTTTCAGCTATTTTTTTATTGGACGATGCCGGAAAGGAAATACCAAGGCTAGACCTATCCAACATTTTGGTAATTGAATTCAACTCCGGCATTGCCTGAATCGCAGTTTCTAAATTGATTCCAAAATGAATTACAACTGCTTCGGCTTTCAAACTGGTATTTTTTTCAAAATACGCGGCATCATTTTGCCACAAATGCGGAAGGTCTTTGCCCATGAGTACAATATCTCCAGGCTCAAATCGCTCTATACTATCTCCTATAAATCGAATCCCTGTTCCTTTTTTAATGATATCGAGTTCATATTCCGGATGATAATGAAGCACATTCAGAAAATAACTGGATGAATAATGCTGAACAGAGACAGATCTGTTGATATCAATAAAACGTTCAAGCAACCTTGCTTTCATATGCAGGTATTAAGTAGATAGCATCAATAATATGACTAGAAATTTACACTATTTATGTTTCCAGTCCATTTTATTGCAAAAAAAATATCAGGAGTGGAAAAAATACTGATAGGAATAGGGTGCTACCGGAAAGTACTTTTGGTTTAGCCATTTTAATCACCCCACTTAATTTTTCAAAATGACTCCTAAAACAAACTGCTGGAAAACAAAAAATAGAATTATACCATGGGCGTTCCTGGTCTTTTTGTTTTCATGTAACGCTTCACTTGCCAACAACTATTTACCTGGTAATGGTTTGAGTACTAATGATCCATTCAATTTCCAGGTTCCTGATAAAACAATATCAGGCAAAATTACCGATGAAAAAGGAAACGCACTGGAAGGTGTTTCTGTTTCAGAAAAAAATGGCACTGCCAATGCAGTCACCAACAAGAATGGTGAATTTAAGCTGACTGTAAAGGAAGGTGCGATTCTTGTTTTGTCAATGGTAGGTTATGCCACTCAGGAAATAACCTCCAATAATATTACTGATTTCGCCATCCAGCTAAAAGAAACTG
>JALOMU010000420.1 GCA_025455285.1 Flavihumibacter sp. | reverse complement strand
AGCAGAAAGTATTTGCTTCATTTGATGTGAAGAATACAGATCGTACCATTGGCACCATTCTGTCCAATGAAATTTCGAAGAAGTACAAGGAAGAAGGGTTACCGGATGATACTATACATTTCAAGTTTACAGGAACAGCCGGACAAAGTTTTGGTGCGTTCAATACAAAAGGAGTAACACTGGAATTGGAAGGTGATGCCAATGATTATTTTGGAAAGGGATTAAGCGGTGCGAAACTGGTGGTATATCCATCTCTGCAGGCAAGTTTTGTTCCGGAGGAAAACATCATCATAGGTAACGTAGCGTTTTATGGAGCCACTTCTGGTATTTCATTCATTCGTGGTAAAGCGGGTGAGCGATTTGCGGTAAGAAATTCTGGTGCAACTGCTGTAGTGGAAGGAGTTGGTGATCATGGATGTGAATACATGACCGGAGGTACAGTTGTAATACTGGGAGATACTGGAAGAAACTTTGCTGCAGGCATGAGTGGAGGAATTGCTTTCATCTACGATGTAAAAGGAAATTTCCCTGATCTCTGTAATAAGGAAATGGTGGACCTGGATCCGGTTGCAGATGAGGATATCGTACAATTAAAAGATTTGTTGCAACAGCATTATACGTATACCGGAAGTACGGTAGCGCAATTCATCTTAACTGATTTTGAGAACCAGTTGAAGAATTTCGTGAAAGTATTCCCGAGTGATTATAAGAAGGTGTTGCAGAAGCATGGAAGCATGCAGGTGAGAAGTCAGAAGTGAGGAAAGGAAGAGGAGACAAAGGAGAAGGGAGGAATGGAAGATGGAGGAATAGAAGAAAGAAAATTAATAACAATATTTAATTGAGAAAGAAATATGGGTAAGCCAACCGGATTTATGGAATTCACACGGGAGTTGCCAGGCAAGCGACCTGTAGAAGAGCGTGTGAACGATTACAATGAATTCATCAACCGGTATTCGGATGAGCAATTGAACAAACAGGCCTCGCGATGCATGAACTGTGGCATTCCATTTTGTCATAATGGATGTCCTTTGGGTAATGTTATTCCCGAATTCAATGATGCCGTGTATCGCAAGAACTGGGAAGAAGCGTATGACATCCTGAAATCCACCAATAATTTCCCGGAGTTCACGGGAAGAATTTGTCCGGCTCCTTGTGAAACTGCTTGCGTATTGGGCATTAATCAGCCAGCCATCACGATAGAAGAAATTGAAAAGCATATCATTGAAATTGCTTTTGAAAAGGGATTGGTAAAACCTCAAAAGCCCACCTTGCGTACAGGTAAAAAAGTGGCGGTGATTGGTTCTGGTCCGGCCGGACTGGCAGCTGCTGCGCAGCTGAATTATGCCGGTCATCAGGTAACTGTATATGAGCGGGATGAAAAACCAGGCGGCCTCTTACGGTATGGCATACCCGATTTTAAGCTGGAGAAATGGGTTGTGGAACGCCGGGTTGCATTACTGGAAGAAGAAGGGGTGGTATTTAAATGTCATTCCAATGTAGGGGTGAATGTGCGCGTGAATGATTTGTTTAGAGAATACCATGCAATTGTCTTGGCAGGAGGATCAACTGTACCTCGTGACCTTGCGATTCCTGGTAGAGATTTAAAAGGCGTTCATTTTGCGATGGACTTTTTGAAGCAGCAGAACAAACGTAATTATCAGTCGGACCCTCTTGCATTTAAAGAGGTTGAAAGTAATGTTGCAGCAGAACATATTCTGACTACCGGAAAAAATGTAGTAGTAATCGGTGGTGGTGATACGGGCAGTGATTGTGTTGGAACCTCCAACCGTCAGGGTGCGGTTTCGGTAACACAATTTGAACTGTTACCAAAACCTCCGGCACAACGGACAGATTACATGCCCTGGCCTAGTTATCCGATGGTGTTGAAAACCTCTACCTCCCATGAAGAGGGCTGTGATCGCCATTGGGCTATTGCAACCAAATCATTTGTTGGTGATGATCAAGGCAATCTGAAAGCATTGCAGATAGTTGACCTGGAATGGAGTTCGGGGACGGATGGTCGTCCTGCTCAGTTTAAAGAAGTGGAAGGAAGTATTCGGGAAATCCCTTGCGAAAGAGCATTCCTTGCAATGGGATTTCTGCATCCGCAACATAAAGGATTATTGGAAGAACTGGGAGTAGAGCTGGATGAAAGAGGTAATGTAAGAGCGGGAGAAAAATCCTTTCAAACCAATATTCCTAAAGTATTTACGGCTGGTGATATGCGCAGGGGACAAAGCCTGGTGGTTTGGGCGATCAGTGAAGGAAGGGAATGCGCCCGTAAAGTGGATGAATACCTGATGGGGCAATCTGTACTGGAAACCAAGGACGCAATGTTATCCATGGCACTATAACATATTATTTTTTTATACATATTTAATAAAAAGTGGCTTTAGGCCGCTTTTTTTATTTTCTCCCCTGAATAAATCAAAATTTAACCCAAAAGATAAAATTCTATCAACCCGGATCCAGACGATTTTATGGCAAACTTTTTACACCGTATAAATAATTGATTTTCAATTTAATTATTCCAAACACGGGCTATTCTTTCATTCTGTATGCCTTAGTATATTTAATAAGGAACAGATATAACATTATATTTTTTTATATGTGTATATATTAGAGCTTTTCTAATAATTTTTATCACTACTTTAGGATAATAATTTATAGTTACTATTTTTTTAATGCAATTAAAACCAACTGAAATGAGTAAACTGACGATCAAACAGGTAGCCCCCTTTCTGATTTTGGCTGCTGTTTCTGTAGCGGCGCTATTTGCCCCCACCGTTGCAGATTTTGCTGACCC
>JALOMU010000419.1 GCA_025455285.1 Flavihumibacter sp. | reverse complement strand
AAACTCTTTTCTTAAAAAAAGGAAAGGACAGGGGGGCCAAAACAGAAAACGGTCATGATATGCTATTAATTCAGGCAGAAGAAGGATGGAAGATCTGGAATGCAGATTAACTTACATGGATACAATTTTTTCTTTGGCCTCAGCAGGTATGCTCGTCACTTTCTTATTGGTATAATCATAACAAACCATGCCGGTTCGGGCATTGGCAATTACTTTGGTTTCTCCTGAAACGGTTTTCAGTAATTGGTAATAAAGATCAAATCCAACCCGACCTATTTCTGTGGCTACAACTTTGGCAATTACTTCATCTCCATAAAACAGTTCCTGTTTGAATTCTATTGTAACATCACTCATGATAAGTCCTGCTCCTGCAAAATTCAGTTCGGTATAACCTGCTTGCCGCAGAAATTGCATCCGGGCTTCATGTATGATACTGAGAATCGTATCATTTCCAACATGACCTCCATAATTGAGGTCGGTTATTCGAACGGGAATCCGGGTCTCGAATGAAAAACCGGATGGCATGGCAAGTTTAATTCGGCCCATGTAAACTGAAAATTTATTGTTCCTCTATTAGTTCTTTCAATTGCAGAATATCAAAGAGGTTACCCGGATCCGGGAAATAGGGTGATTTGAGTAATTGCTGTTCAATCGCATTGATGGAGTATCTGCTATTTCCGTTTTCTGAATAGGTGAGTTGGTGATAAATAGGAGCATACTTGGCAGATAAGCGTACTGGATTGCCATTTTGTGAAGAGATCCTGATATACCGGCTATCTGTCTGTTGTACCGGCAATTGTTGGATGGCTGGATTCAAAAACTGGCTAACCAATTCTTTTTGCCAGTTACTGCCAGTAGTTTCCATAGTGATTCGGTTTCGCTTTACGAGGGTATATGACAGTTCTCTGGGATCACGGCTTTTAGCAACTCCCGAATAATTGGATTGCTTGTCGCGGTTTGTTACTTCAGCATACTCTTCAGCAGCCCTTTCTGCTGATGGAGCAGAAGAAACTGTCCCGGAAGGGGTGGCTGCTGCCTGTTCTGTGGTAAGCGGGATCGTAGAAGTTGCCATCTCAGTTGCGTCTTTGAATGGCGATGACCAGAGAACCCATGCAATAATCCCAATAACTGCTGCTGCTGCACCATAACGTATCAGGTAAGGAGAGAGGGTACGTACGGGAATATCTCCTCGCTTAAACGGAGGTTGAGAGTATGTTTGAGAAATTTGTTCTGCTATAGCTGACCAGTTGGCTGCAGGAGGGGGGGCATCCCAGTTGTTGAGTTTTTGGGCCAGCCTTTTTTCTGCATTCCATTCGCTCATTTCATGGGATATATTTTCCCAGGCGCCTGGAGGCGGACTGGCTTCCCATTGATTTAATTTATGGCTGAGTGGATCCCTCATCTGTTGGCTTGTTTACGTTGTACCCCTAAAAATTCTGCAACTTTCTTTTGCAATATTGATTTAGCTCTTGCCAGTTGCGATTTACTTGTTCCTTCACTTATGGATAAGAGTTCCGCAATTTCCTTGTGGGAGTATCCTTCAATCACATAAAGATTAAAGACTGCCCGATAGCCTGGAGAAAGTTCCTGAACCAGTTGCACTATATCCCTCTCAGCAAGTTGATCTAATACGGAAACCGAAGCATCTTCTATGCCTCGTTCCTCCTGTTCTGAAATACTGTTCAGATGAACTTTCCTGCGGTATTGCTCAATGGAAGTATTCACAAAAATGCGCCGCATCCAACCTTCAAACGAACCTTCATGCCTGTATTTTTCGAGGTTCCGGAAAACTTTTATAAATCCTTCCTGCAAGAGATCCTGCGCATCATCATTATTGCCCGCATACCGGAGACAAACCGCATACATTTTAGGTGCATACTTCTGATAAAGGGCCTCCTGCATCTTCGGATCACCTTCAATACTCCCTTTGATTAAGTCGCTATCGTTCATAATTTGGTTGCCTCCACTAATAAAAAACCCACCAGTTTGTCGGTGGCTTTTCGCCTGTGACTGAATTGTTGTTTCTCTTCCAGTGTCATATCGGCGAAACAGCTGTCCGATCCATCGGGAATGAATACCGGATCATAGCCGAAACCCTGGTTACCACTTGGCGCATCGCCAATGCGGCCCTCACAAATTCCTTCAAACTGGAATTCCTTTCCGTTTAAAATTAAGGAAATGACAGTTCTGAACCGGGCCCGGCGATCATTTTCATTCCGGAGTACATCCAGCAATTTGTTGATATTTTCATTTGGCCCTGCGTTCTCACCGGCATACCGGGCTGTTTTGACACCTGGAGCCCCTTTGAGCGCCACTACTTCCAATCCGGTATCTTCACTAAAACAGTTGGCACCGGTAATTGAATGAATCACCTTCGATTTTTCACTGGCATTAGCTTCCAGACTATCATGAGGCTCCGGTATATCCTGCTCAATTCCTGCCTGCTTAAGTGTTTTCAGACGGATGGATGCAGGTAATAAGGGTTGGATTTCAGCAATTTTATGGAGGTTATTGGTTGCAAATATCAGTTCCATATTATTTTTTTAGGACTATATGCCCAGCATGGTTTTCAATCCTTCCCACAACAGCCTTTTCAGCGGTTTCACAGCCTCGGTTGGCTGGTTCAGTTCTTCCAGTGTGGGAGCTATCATCAATTTTAGTTCCTGAACAGATTGTGGAGCCAATACCGGCAAACCTGATGGTAAGCCCAAAACTGGATCAGGCAGACCAAAGCAGAGCATTTGCCGGGGAGCCAGTTCCTTCTGCAACTGTTCCAATCCAGGGGCTTGCCTTGCCATATTTATTATGGCTACATCGGC
>JALOMU010000418.1 GCA_025455285.1 Flavihumibacter sp. | reverse complement strand
CTGCATTTGAAAGACCTGCCCAACCTGGTGATCCCTATTTTAATCTCCCCTATGTTGGAACGGGTTATCATAAGTTTCTGACGCCGGAAGGGTATCCCGCCGTATCACCACCCTGGGGCACGTTGAATGCGATTGATTTAAACACCGGAAAAATTGCCTGGAAGAAAACATTGGGTAACTATCCCGAGCTGAAAGCAAAAGGCATTGAAACGGGTACCGAGAATTATGGTGGTCCGGTTGTAACAGCAGGCGGACTCGTATTCATTGCTGCCAGCAGTGATAGTAAGATCCGCGCATACAACAAAAGAACAGGGGCAATCTTGTGGGAAGCTGATTTGCCGGCACCTGGTTTCGCCACTCCATCTGTTTATATGGTTGGAGGAAAACAATACCTGGTCATCGCCTGCGGAGGTGGCAAACTTGGCAAGAAAGGGCATGATGCCTATATCGCCTTTGCGCTGCCCTAATTCACCCGATCGGTGAAGCTAAGAAACTTTCATCCTCCTCCGGATGCGGCTGAGTGATTCGGGTGTAACACCCAGGTAACTGGCGATATGATAGAGCGGCACCAGTTGAAACAATTCAGGTTTGGTTTCAATGAGGTTTTCATAGCGTTCTTCCGGACTGGAGTCCAGATAATGATGCAGTGATTTTTTATAACTGGAATATTGCTTTTCGGTTTCCATCCGGCATAAGGACTCCAACCGGGGAAAACGACGATACATTTCTTTTTCCACTTCATGCGTGAATACAGAAACAATAGATTCCGAAACGGTTTCCCAATTCACGGAACTGGCCTGCTGGTTCAATTTATCACCACCATCGTACAAACTATCGCCGGCGGTATAAAAGCCGATTGTTTTTTCTTCTCCATCCTTTACATAGTATTCGCGGACGCATCCTTTGAAAAGATGATAAGAACAATAAAGACGCTGGCCCTGGCGTATCAGGAATTCACCTTTAGGAACACGCCGGATTTCAATATGTTCAGCAAAAAAATCTTTCTCCTCAGGAAGATTATAGGGTGATTGCAGCAGCGATTGCTGAATCGCTAATACCTCCTCGTCTACCTGATTGGCGGCGCTTGATTTGGATGAAAAATTTACAGGTTGCATGGGTCATGACTGATACTGTAAAATTAATCAAAGCGAATAATAACATTGCCTTTCTTCTGACCGCTCATCACATAGTTAAAGGCGGCTGAAATATCTTCCAACAGATAGTTTCGGTCAATCAATGGCGTAAAAGCCCCTTTTTCAATCAGTTCATGAATGAACTGCATGCTTTTGTTGATAGAAAAGGGCAAGGGAAACCGTACTTTTTTTCCAGGCATCAGAGGAGCAGCCAGTGCTAAAAAAGGGTTTTGCCAATAAGGTCCCAATTCGGAAGATACATATACACCAATAGGCTTGAGCAGCCGTTTGCACTTGCCGAAACTGCTTTTGCCCACTGCATCAAAAACCGCATCAAATTGTTCATCGAATTGGGTGAAGTCCTCCTGCGTATAATCAATAACATAGTCTACTCCCTGTTTGTACAGATAATCCACAAAGGCTGTTTCACAGGTTGCCACAACCCGGATCTTTTTGTATTTCAGAAATTGAATGGCTGCATTCCCAATGGCACCGGTACCGCCGTTAACAAGTACAGCATCACCTGCACTAAGCTTGAGTTTATCCAGGAAATAATAAGCATAATGAGCGCCTTCCAAACTCGCAGCCGCCTGTTCAAACGTGATATGCTCCGGTTTTTTTAAGATGGCTTTTGATACCGGCACCGCAACATATTCAGCATGCGTAGCCAGACCTACATCAAAAAAACCATAGACGAGATCACCGATTTGAAATTGTTCAACCTGCTCACCACAGGCCACTATAATTCCTGAAAAATCAGTACCTGTTATGGGTTTGCGGGGTTTGAATAAACCCGCAAACAGACGAATCGCATAAGGCTTTCCGGTAAGCACACCACAATCAGATCGGTTCACGGTGGTGGCTTTCACTTTCACCAGCACTTCATCCGAGCGGATAGAAGGAATCGGTACTTCGCGCAGGGTCAGTCCATTTGGTGGGCAATAACGATATCGTACAGCAGCTTTCATTGTTTATTATTCATCAAGTTAAAAATAAATACGGTAGAGCAGATTGGGAAAGGCGGAGGACTGGCGCATATGGCCAACCGAACCCGGCTCTGACGGATCATAAAACTCGCTTAGGCGGGCCCTGTTATTGGTGATATTATCAATGTTGAGGAAGATTTCGTGGGTAGTACGGCGGATATCAATTTTATAACTGAACGATACGGTCAGGTGGTATAAATCATCCAGTCCGTTTTTATAAGCCCTGGAATAATCAAAAAACTGATTGTTGGCAGGATCCACAGCAAGATTACCAGCGCCATCCCGAAGCAGCGGAATTTGTTTTTTACCCCCACCAAAGAATAAGCGGCTGTTAATGGCGAAGGTTTTGTTCTGCTTCTTTCCTAGTTTGGGGAATTCCTTTCCGAACAAGGCATTGACCAGGTAGTTGCCGTTGAAACGTGTATTACGCTTTACATCATCCAGTGCTTTGTAGGTTGAATTATAAACGGAGGCATTGATCAGGTAATAGTAATTGCGATTGAAAAATCGTTCCAGTGTAAGTTCAATACCATAGTTACTCCCTTTTCCTTTGTTGATGAGATCAACGTATTGAAGTAAATTTTTGCTGAGCTTTTTTTCATAGCCCAATACAAAATGATTGGCTTTCAGTAGCCCGAGGTCTTTATTCGGCTCTCTTACCTGGCCGCTTTGGTTTTCTATCCGGGTGAAATAATGATGAATACTTTCCATCGCACTGTGATTGCCATAACCCAGGCTCCAGGTGGAACTGCGATTGGGTTTAAAGTTCATGGCAAAACGTGGCTCAATCGTTGATTTTTTTTTCAGCAATACATTCATGTTATGAACACCTGCAACCATGCTGAATGCCTCATTGATTCGGAATTTCCAGTTGATGAAGTTCCGGATGGTGGATAGGTTATCATTAAAATCAACCAGCGTGGTACGGATGGAACTACTGTCTTTCAACATCGACTGGTTGAAATCATACTGCTGCAATCCGTATTTGGTACCCAGTTGAATTTTATGACGGGCATTGAATTTGTGATTATAGGTCAATTCCGCCCGGTAGGTTGATTTTTTTATTCCTCCGTCAAAATTCAGCTGGTTGTTTCTTGTGGAATCTTTGACATAGTTGCCATTATCATCGTACACCTTAAACAGGAAGCTTTCAAAAACAGCATCTTCAATTCCTTCACTTGAATACGTAAGCGCCGTGAACAAATGACTTTTTCGGTTAAGGGTGAGCGTATGGTTAATTCCTACATTGAGCAGGTGCGATTTCTTTTTAAAATCTTCTCCGGTCTTATTCCGGATAAAACGATTGCCGGGCGTTTGCCAGAGTGCCGGAGTTACATCATTAAACCGAAAATTACTGATACCCCCCAATCCATATATGGAAAATGTACCGGCCTTATTGGTTGGTAACACTACTTTAAAAGCAGCATCCTGAAAATTAAGCACACCATCAATATCATTGAATAGACCAAGATTGTCCAGCAACGAAACAGTAGAGTAGCGATAGTTCACCAGGAAGGAAGCTTTATACCCTTTTTTAAATGGCCCCTCAAACGTTAGATCTGTTCCGATTATACCAATACTGGCGATGGATTCAAATTTCTCATTGTTTCCAGCCCGGAGTTTTACATCGTACACACCGGAGAGCGCATCTCCAAATTCAGCAGAGAAAGCACCGGTATAAAAATCTGAATTGGCGAGCAGGTTATTATTGAGGGTACTGATGGAACCACCAACTGAACTCTGATCCGCAAAATGGTTGGGGTTGGTGATTTG
>JALOMU010000417.1 GCA_025455285.1 Flavihumibacter sp. | reverse complement strand
CGGCCTATGCGGGGGATTAATCCTTTTGTCTTCACGAAAGATCCAAAAATTGTTGCGGCTGCAATATAGGGAAAATGAGATGGCTGCTCAGTTTGTCATTTTTATATATTGGATCTTGTACTTTTTGCCATTTTTTTCGCGGTACCGGTGCAGGCGATTTAATAAAAAACCACCACCTGCAACTCCACCGGCAATAGCCAGGGATTTCAGGTTATCTGCATCGCCAATCGGTTCTTTTCGATACCAGCCATTTAAGACATTCAATACTATATAACCAACTCCGCCAATCATAAAAATGGACCCGTTCCTTACAAAACCCCAGCTTTGTCTTTTATCATGAAAAATCCGAAAGATTTCCTGGTAATGAAATCCATACACCATGGAGCCAAGTGTATCCACTTTGGAAGTACCCAGTTGAGTAATATAACTAACAATATGCCACTGCCGTACAAAAACAGAATCATTTCTGACATCTTCAATCGGGCCAGTGATTACCTGGCCATTTACATGCTGTAGTTCAATCCGGCTTCCTTTGAAGTAACTGGCTACATGGCGGTTATTGGTTCTTTTGAGCGAAATGAAATCGCTCATCTGGCTGAAGCCTGTATAAGAGACAGCTAAAGCTGCCAACAATATAAATAAAACACGCATGGAATCAGTTTAGGTTCAGACAGTCTCCAGGTGAAATGCAATGCCCCATAAAAGTGCCACACCAAATCCCACCAATATTACACCCGAAATTTTATTTACAAGGGAAAGGTTGTGGAGGGTCAGTTTTTTGCGAAGTTTCCCAGCCAGTAATACTTTCAACGCATCTGCCAGCATATTGAATAACATGCAAACAGTGAAGATCAAAACACGATCGCGGAACGAATGTGTCAAGGCAAAAGTAGTAGCATTGATCAGCCAGAAAAGCAGCACACTTGGATTGAGGCTGTTGATTAAAAATCCGGAACTGAAAATCTTGGCCATGTCTCTTTTACGAAAGCGCTGTTCCTCTCCATTTGCCTGCTGAGCCAGTTGTACTTTTTTAAGAAAAAGATAAAAAAGCCCCATTCCAATGAGAAAAACACTGCCGATATAACCAATTGCCTGCTTATACTGGAGCAGGGCTTTCACCCACTCTGAAAACGCATTACTGATAACAATCAACAGGATATCACTAAGCCAAACCCCCGCCACAAAACTGAACCCGCCCTCTCTGCCATTGTTCAAACTTTGTTTGATAATGGTAAAAATGACAGGTCCGACGGATAATGCCAGAATGCTCCCCAGTGCCAATCCTTTAATCAGTGCGTCAATCATTGCGAATTCAGAAACGTAAAAATACTTGATCCTGTTACATTGTATCGAAACTTTATCAGATTACTATGACATTTAAAATATTTGTTATTCCTTTGGGAATCGGGCTGATTTTACCCATTAACCGCCAGGTAGAAACCTCTATTCGATTTAGGCATCCTGAGACAGTCGCTATCCGTTGAATACCCATCCTTCCAATAGCCTTGAGAGCTATTCTATTAAACACTCTAAACATGTAATGTTATGCGACTATTTCCTGCTTTCATGCGTGGCACTATTGCCCTATTCGCCTTAACGGCTTCAGTTCTCTTCATCAGTTCCTGTCAGAAATCCGCAGAGCCGGATAACGGAACGGAAAAAGCAAATTCTTTTGCAACTATGGAAGGAGTAGTTGGAACCGCTTCCAACACTGCCAGTGCTATTACCTTCTGTAAAACACGGGATTTTTGTTTGTGGGCCGGCCAAACCATCAATACCGGAAAAGTGGTTATCGGAAATGATGACAACAATCTCTATGTAGTTATCAACTCTCTGGAAGGCTTTCAGGATGTTTCTGAAAACGTGAAAATATGGGTTGGTGACAATCTGGTAGATCTTCCTCAAACCAATAAAGGAACTCCAATCCCAGGTAAGTTTCCTTATAAGTTAAAAGTGGATCCTTCTTATACCTGGTACACCGTTACCATTCCTTTCTCTTCTATCAAAACATCTGGTAAACTGGATTGCAGTGGTAAAGGGTTGTATGTATATGTTCATGTAGATGCAATAGCTAAAAAGAAAGGTGAAACTGCCTGGGGTGGAAACTGCCTTGCAGACGGACCCATCAGAACCCAGGGTCGCTGGTATTATAATATGACCTATAGCACCGGCTGTTGTGACGAATGCACTTGCAAAGATGTAAACTGATAACGCACGATATATTGTATTTTTAAAGCGGCTCGCATGGCGGGTCGCTTTTTTATTTTGAAATCCTTGTTTCATGATACGCAAGACCATTGAAACCGCCATCACCAAACCTACCAAAAAATACCTGCGTTATCTCGGGATTAAAAACCTGTTTGGAACTGACCGAACCAAACAGATCCTGAAAATCAACCCTACTGTGCTGCCTCACCGGGAAGAAGCCAGGGAGGTTAGAACCTATGTGTATGATTACAATGCGCAGGCTATGGAAGAGCATGAGTTCAACAGTGTGGAACCCTGCTTCCAATTCCTCAAAAGCAATCGGATCAGTTGGATCAATGTAGATGGTATCCGAAAAAAAGATGTGGAAGCAATTTGCCAGCATTTTGATATTCACACCCTATTATTGGAAGACATTCTCAGCATTCAGCAACGCCCCAAAATGGACGAAGTGGATATCGTACTGGGAAAGGATTTTGTTATCAGCTTCCAGGAGGATGCATCCAGGGATGTATTTAATCCCTTGCGCGATAAACTCCGGATGAGCAATTCCAAGATCCGACAGCGTTCAGCTGACTATCTCTGTTATTCCATGCTGGACATGATTGTAGACAACTACTTTATCGTTATGGAAAAGCTGGGTGAGCGGATTGAAGACCTTGAAGAGCAGGTTATTGCAAGTACTAACAACCGGGCACTGGCAAGGATCAGCTCACTTAGAAAAGAACTGATTGTACTCAAACGAAATATCGCGCCGGTTCGGGACCTGGTGAATGGTATCATCCGGAGTGAAAGTGATTTATTGGATGACCGCACCACCAAATATTTCAAAGATGTTTATGATCATATCATGCAGGCCAATGACCTC
>JALOMU010000015.1 GCA_025455285.1 Flavihumibacter sp. | reverse complement strand
ACTGGAGTCTGATAAATTAAGTGTTATTGACTTTTGGGCAGAATGGTGTGGCCCTTGCCGCGCTATTGGTCCGGTTATCGAAGAACTTTCCAAAGAGTATGATGGAAAGGTTAAGATCGGAAAAGTTAATGTGGACAATAACCCTCAGCTTTCCATTAATTATGGCATCACATCCATTCCGGCTATCCTTTTTGTGAAGAATGGCCAGGTGGTTGACAAGCTGGTTGGAGCTCAACCAAAGTCCAATTTCGTGAAGAAAATTGAAGCTCATATCTGATAAAATTCAGATACTAAAAATAATAAGAGGTCTTCCATAAGGGGGACCTCTTATCTTTTATTGATCGGGGTCAACGATGATAGAATTTATTCGATGAATGGCACTGAACCGCCGTCTACGGCATACTATTTGCCGTTTGAACGTCGTTCTAGATTAAGATTCATACCCTATGTCAAATCCAAGCATCCGTAAAGGCTGGATAGCGCTTTTTTGTGCTTTCCTAATAAATGCCTGTACAAAGCCAGATCAACAGGCTGATCTCCCGCCTGTAGGCAAATCCACAGAAACGGAACTGGTTACCATATCCCTTCAGGGGAGGATTACAGATCAGCAGGCTGCCCCGGTAGCTGGCGCAGTGGTACGTTCCGGGAATCATGTAACCACAACAGATATCAATGGAAATTATCGGTTTTCGTCTATTCGGGTAAAGTCCAACAGCGGACTGGTGGAGGTATCAGGAAACGGTTTTTTCCGCGAATTCAAAGGGTTTGAGGTAATGCCGGAAACAGAACATTATGTACGGATGCAGTTGGAGCCCTTGAACAGCGGGATACGTTTTGCCTCAGTCAGTGGGGCATCCTATACATTGCCATCCGGTTCAGGTGTAGAGTTTGGTCCGGATGCTATCGCGGAAGCAGCCAATGGTCAGCAGTATGCAGGAACTGTACAAGCCTATGCTTTCAGTAAAGATGCAGATGAACCGGGCTTTTATGGAGTAATTCCCGGGTCCAAGGGCAGAGACTTACAAAACAAACCAGTATCTATCCAATTTATAAGTGCTGTGGTCACCGAACTAACCGGTGAGGCAGGTCAACAACTTCAGTTGAAAACAGGAAAAGCTGCCACTGTGCGTTTCCCCATTCCAGCAACCAGACAGACGAACATGGCAGGAGCTATTTCGCTCTGGTACTATGACCCCATCAGCACTGAGTGGAAGGAAGAAGGACAAGCCTACCGCGAGGGAAATTTTTACATTGCCAAGGTTCCACATTTTTCAACATGGGCTGTAGGTACCTCATTACCCGCTTCGCCACTCAAAGCATCGGTTACTGATATAACCGGTGAAGCTTTTTCTTTTGCCCGTATTCAATTGTATACAGCGGATGGAAAACAACTGCTAGGTAGCCCCGTGCATACGAACAATAAAGGGGATCTGTTAATGAATGCTCCTAGCAACCAGGCGATGGAAATCCGCATCATTAATTCCTGCGATGAAGTGCTGGCAAGTAAGCAAATCAATACCGGATCTTCCAACAACTGGCTTGGCACCATCAAGGCCGGTGCCACTGGCAAAAACAACCTGGTACTTTCAGGCAAAGTGCAAAACTGCAAAGCCGCCCCCGTTTTCAAGGGGTGGGTGAATTTGGTAATTGATGGTCAGCAATACAAAGCCAGTATCAACAACGGCAATTTCCAATTGAATCTGAATCGCTGCTATAACACCAATACCTATGCGAAAATAACCGCAGTTGATGAAGAGGGCAACCAGGAAAGTAATTCAATCATGATGGAAGTTTCCACCGGGTCGGTTGACCTGGGACTAGTGAGCACCTGTAATAAAAGAAACATGCAGTATATCAGCTATACGCTGAATGGAACCAATTATCTCTTACAAGCTCCAACAGATTCATTGGTTCAGGCCAAAGGGAATGGTGAGAGAACCTATGTTATCAATTGTTATAAAGCAAATGACCCAACTACTGTTGCTTTCAGCCTGAGTTTTTCAGGTAATGAAAATCCCGGTGAATACCCCGTAACAACATTAAAGTTCAGCCAGAATAAAACACAGCTTACCAGTGCAGGTACCTGGCTGGTTAAAATCACCCAGTTCGGAAAAGTAGGAGAATACATAGAAGGTACTGCAAACGGGAATATGCGTGATCTGAGCAGCAATCGCACCCTGCCCTTTAATTTCCGGTTTAAAGTAATCCGGAACCAGTAAGGTTTACATCAGGATGCCGGCAATGGTTGCACTCAGGTAAGAGGCCAGGGTTCCGCAGAGCAGGGCTTTTAATCCCAGCCTGGCAAGATCACTTCTTCTTCCCGGAGCAATTTCACCGATACCACCGATCTGCATGCCAACTGAACTGAAGTTCGCAAAGCCACAAATTGCTATACTTACAATCAGCAATCCTTTATCAGATACTACTGGCACAGACTGGTTGGTCAGGTTTTGAAAAGCCACGAACTCATTAATGGTAAGTTTTTGTCCGAGTAAGGTGGCCACATTGTCAACATCATCCAGGGGTACTCCCATGGCCCATGCGAAAGGATAGAAAATTTTTCCGAAAATATAGTTAAGGCTGAGTTCAAATTCCGGGTTGAAAATATGCCCGATTTTAATCAGCACCCAATCTATACAGGCAATCACGGCAATAAAACCAATCAGCATGGCAATAACATTCATGGCAATCTTGAATCCATCACCTGCACCGTGCGAAATAGCATCTACCACATTGGTGTAATGGCTTTTTACCTCCAGTTTCACCCTACCCATGGTCTGGCTTTCTTCGGTTTCGGGAAAAACAATTTTAGAGATCACCAGTGCGCCGGGAGCTGCCATCAGGCTTGCCATAATCAATTTGGGCGCAAGATCCAATCCGGCCTGAGCCCCCATGTTGGCATAAACAACCAGAATCCCACCCGCAATACAGGCCAGGCTTCCACTCATACTGGCCAGCAGTTCACTTCGGGTCATGGTTTGTAAATAAGGGCGGATCATTACCTGTGCCTCTACCTGGCCAACAAATGCAGAAGCCACATTACTCAACGCTTCCGCACCACTTACCCGCATTACAAAATTCATGGCTTTGGCTATCACTGCCACTATGCGCTGCATGATCCCGAAATGATAAAAAACAGCTACCAGTGCGCAAACCAGGATGATCGTCGCAGTAACATTAAAGGCAAACACAAATCCGCCTGCTACATAATTTCCCACTGTGCCATCAGGTTGATAGGTAGCAATACCCCCATAAACAAAGGATGCCCCCTGTTTGGCAAATATTTCAATCTTTTCCATGCCCTTCCCCAGCATCTGAAAAAACCTGGTAACGGCCGGCACTTTCAATACCAGGATGGCAATCAGTAATTGCAAGGCAATTCCGCTGCCTACCACCCGTAAATTGATCTTCTTTTTGTTGTTGGAGAATAAATAAGCGATCCCTAAAATGAGAACGATACCAATGAGCCCCTGGAATCGATGCATGAACAGCTGTTTTTAGTGGTAGCAAGATATATGTTTTTTCCATCCTTGGCTCCTGGAAGTTATATTTGTGTTTCGGCCAAGGGAAAAGCTGTTCATGCTCAAGAATTTATTTATTATCATTTGTTGTATTCAGGGTTTATTTGCTTCCCTTCAGGCGCAGCAACCCGTGATCCGATCGGGCGTGGGCCAGAAGATCGGAAATACGCCTGTCATAAGCAATCTGATCATCCCTCCCGGAAAGCAAAATACGATTGTTCGCGACCGGCACGGACTGCTCTGGAACCGGGGAAAACGCAAAGGTCCCCGCCCCCCAAAAGATCCCACCGCGCTCTATCTAAAGGAAGACCCTTTGCGATTCGGGCAACCCGGAATGCAATCCAGGCAGCTCTCCTCCTCCATTATTTTATCTCCGGAAATCAGTGTGAACAGTGAAGGCATGTCAGCCGCTGAGCTTACCCCGGCTGATCCAACACTCTGTGTAGGTCCCAACCATATTATACAGATGGTGAACGGCCCTTCAGGCGCCTATTTTCAGGTGTTCAATAAAGCAGGAGCACAACTGACCGAGCCGGTTTACCTGGATAACCTTACTCAATCCTCAGGATACAGCGGTGCGGGTGATGGTATTTGTTTGTACGATCAGTACGCCAACCGTTTTGTGATGATGGAATTCGGTACCCCCGTTGGAAGCGGCGATATCAACACCCTGATTTTCTATGTTTCTCAAACCCCTGACCCGCTGGGTGCCTGGAATATTTACAAATTTACCGACGCCAGCTTCTTTCCGGATTACCCCAAGATTTCGGTTTGGCCGGATGCCTGGTATGCAACCACCCGGGATTTCAGTTTGCCCGAAAACACCTTTGCAGGGAACTCCCTTTTTGCATTCAACAAAAACCAGATGTTGAATGGCGAAACAACTATCCAAATGCAACGGGTTCGCCTCGCGGATGTGAATAAATACGATGGAATTGCACCAGTGAATGCTTTCGGATCAGAAATGCCCGATGCCGGCAGTCCCGGTTTATTTGCCTACCGGAATGATGATGCCCGCACCACCCAAACGGATGCAGACAGTATTGGCCTGCTATCCTTTCAGGTGGATTTCAACAACGTATCGAACAGCCGGTTAATAAATGCAGGCTCAATTGTAACGGCGCCCTTTAATACTACGATTTGCGAGGATGGCGGATATTTCCAGGCTTGTATCACTACTCCTGGTAACAACAACCGTCTGATGGCCACTACCAATTTTGTGATGGACAAACCCATTTACCGGCGTTTCCCTACACACGAATCCATCTTGATGTATCATACGGTAAACGCCGGTAGTCCGAGTGTAGCTGGCATTCGCTGGCATGAACTCAGGCGTACCGGATCAAACTGGATTCTCCACCAGGAGGGCACTTATTCTCCAGATGCCACGCATCGTTTTTACCCATCGATGAACATGAATGCGTTGGGACAAATTGCAGCCGTTTACAATGCATCTTCAAGTACACTCTGGCCTTCTATCCGGGTAACCGGAAGAAATCAGAATGATGCCCCCGGATCTTTACCGGCGGATGAAACATCCATCGTAACCGGATCCGGTTACGGAACCTTTTCATCACGGTGGGGCGATTACAACATGCTTGCACCCGATCCGGTGGAAGATTCGGTTTTCTGGCTCACCTCCATGTACGGTTCACAGGGCGGCTGGAAAACAAAAGTTGCCGCCATTAAACTGGCACCGAATAAAAATAATGATGCCAAACTTGCAGCTATCAATTCCCCCTTAAACGGTCAGATTTTTTGTACAGCAACAGGCTTACAGGCAACCATTCAGCTCTCCAACAGTGGAAACCTGCCATTAACCAGCGCCCGAATTAACTGGCGACTAAACAATGGTGCGATCCAGTTTATTAATTACAATGGAAACCTGGCATTTGGCCAATCTGTCGATCTTCAACTACCCATTACTGTTAGTACTGAAGGAAATTACCGGCTCCAGGTATTTGTAAGCCAGCCGAACGGCGTAACAGATGAGCGTAGTTTCAATGACAGTCTTTCAGTTGATTTCATTTTACAGCCACCGGTTACAGGTACTATTATGCAGGGATTTGAAGGGGCCAGCTTCCCTCCTAGCCGCTGGAATGTGTTGAACCCAAACACCGGCAGCATAACCTGGGCACGCTCTACACTTGCAAGTAACAGTGGTACAGCTTCCGCTTTTCTGAATGTATTTAATTATAACAGTCCGGGTGATCTGGATTACCTGATCGCACCTGCCATGCAGCTCAATAATGTGGATTCCATCATTGTTCGTTTTGCGCATGCCTATAAACCTTATTCCAACTCTGCTGAATTTGCAGACACCCTGATGTTGATGGCCTCCCTCGATTGCGGAAACAGTTTTACGGAACTGGTCTGGAAAGAAGGAGGAGCAGGATTGGCATCCACCACTGGAACCACGGGCGATCTGAACTGGATACCGGCAGCAGGAGAATGGAGGAATAATCGTATAAGCATTCCAGTTAGCAGATTTAATGGTGCCGGAAATGTGCGTTTTGCATTTGTAAGCGTGAATAAATTCGGCCAGAACATTTTCCTAGATGATATTCAGTTAACCCCTTTCAGTTTGCCCTTACGTGATCTTTCGGTAAGAAGCATTTTGCAACCTGAACACCGACTCTGTTTAGCTCAATTTAGTCCGGTTATTGAACTGGTAAACAGCGGACGAACCGCTATCAACAGTTTCCGGATCTTCTTACAACTGAATCAGGAAACCGTTGTCAGCAGAACTATTACCGGACTCAACATACCCTCCGGAGGTAGTTTCCGGTTGAATTATGACAGCAGTTTTGTTGGGTTTGCCAATGGAAACAATCGCTTTCTTGTCTATACAGACCGGCCCAACAACCAGCCCGATCTGTTGCCTGCGAATGATACCCTTATCAGCAACTTTTTCCTGTTTGAAACAAACAGTTTACCGGTTACAGAAAGCTTTGAACAGGGTGATTTCCCTCCTCCCAACCTGGCTGTAAAAGGTCGGGAAGGTACTCCTGGCTGGCAGGTTGCTGCCGGGCCGGCAACTAGCGGATTGAGGTCTGCCCTTATGAGGAATTATATCAACCCGGTTGCGGGAGACAGGGACGAACTTTTCTTACCGCCCATGCTTTCGGGAAGCTTTGATTCTGTATTCCTGAAATTTGATCTTGCCTATTTGTCCTCCAAACCTGCCGGAGCACCTACAGATACGCTTGAAATCTGGCTGACGACCAACTGTGGGCGGGATTCTGTACTGTTGTTCAGCCAGTGGGGCCAGGAACTCCAAACCGTAACGGATCCTAATACACCCGGAACAGTAGAATTTGTACCCTCCCTACGCAGTCAGTGGCGGACAGATTCCATTGATTTAACTGCCCTGGTTAGTGCGAATCAACCTTTCCAGGTTTTTTTCAGGAATATCAACCAGCAGGGTAACAATCTTTACCTGGATAACATACAGCTCTATAGCGTAACTTTGCCGCCGATCTTAAAAGAGCAGGGGTACCTGGTGGTTCCGAACCCTACCGACGGGCAACTGGTGGTGCGGCATTATCGGGATCTTGAGAACCTTCGCCGCATTGAAGTTGTTAATACAGCGGGACAAACAGTCTGGTCCGCTTCCTACAATGGAAATGCCAGCAGTTATATCCCGGTGGATATTCGCAGGCAGGCCGCTGGTACCTACTATGTGCGATTGATCTACACAAACAGAGCTCGTACTACGAAAATCATAAAGACCACCCGATAAGATGACGCAAGCAGTATTTGAACAACTTTATGGCAATCAGTCAGACATACAACTGGAACGCATAGCTGAAAAGATTTTTGGCGGAGAAAGGATCAGCCCGGAAGAAGGGGTACTGCTCTTCGAAAAAGCTAGTCTGCCCTGGTTAGGTGCTCTCGCCAACCATGTACGTGAAAAGAAACATGGCGATACCACTTATTTCAATCGCAATTTTCATATTGAACCAACTAATATTTGTGTGTTCAGCTGCAATTTCTGCTCCTATTCGCGGCTGTATGCGCATAAGGAAGAAGGTTGGGAGCTGACAGCAGAGCAAATGCTGGATATTGTAAAAAAATACGATGGCCAGCCGGTGACGGAAGTTCATATCGTAGGAGGTGTGCATCCAAAATTAACCCTTCATTTTTTTGCTGACTTACTGAAAAAGATCAAAGCGCATCGCTCCGATTTACATGTAAAAGGATTTACTCCGGTAGAACTGGATTATATGTTCCGTAAAGCAAAGATGAGCAGAAGAGAAGGCATGGAATTCCTAAAGGAAGCAGGCCTGCAATCCCTCCCGGGAGGTGGTGCTGAAATCTTTGCACCTGAAATCAGGGAACAAATTTGTGCTGATAAGGTAGATGCGGAAGGTTGGCTGGAGATTCACCGCATTGCCCATGAACTTGGAATGCACAGTAATGCCACCATGTTATACGGACATATCGAAGGTTTTCATCACCGCATTGATCACATGGAAAGACTGCGGAAACTGCAGGATCAGACCGGGGGATTCAACACCTTTATCCCACTTAAATTCCGTAACAAGGACAATGCTATGAGTCATGTTCCGGAAAGTACTATTGTGGAGGATATGCGGATGTACGCAATAGCACGCCTTTATATGGACAATTTCCCGCACCTGAAAGCCTACTGGCCTATGTTGGGAAGAAACAATGCCCAACTCACGCTTTCATTTGGGGTGAATGATATTGATGGAACCATCGATGATTCTACCAAGATTTATTCCATGGCTGGCTCAGAAGAACAAACACCCACCATGACCACCACTCAATTGGTGCAATTAATCCGTCAGGCCAGAAGAAAGCCGGTTGAACGGGATACCTTGTACAATGTGATCCAGGATTATTCGGAAGCAGCGGTATAAGGGAGCAATCCCCATCTTCCGCCTGCCCATACCAGGCTGGCTTTCGACTTATACCATTTGGTCTTTAATTCAACCAGTTTCTGGAGCGATTCCAGCACTTTGTTTTCACGTGCATTCAGCAGGAAAAGAGTACTCTCCCCTACTTCGAAACGCAGACTTTCACCACGAAATAAACGAAGATAATTTTCGTATGAATTTTCATTGATGCCGATCTGCTTTCGCAAGGTCATGAGTTCATTGTAATAGTTCCGTACTTTGTTTTCGATCTCTAATCGAACCTGGTCAATTTCCAGGTTGGTTTGACGGATCTTGATCTGTGCTGCCTGGTAGGCGCCTCTGCCCTGGCGAAGAAACAGGGGCATCTGAAAAGAAATCCCAACCTTATAATTGTTTTCCAGAAAAGCACGATCTACCTTATCCAGCACATTATAGCCTTTGTTCAGAAGATTGTATTTGAGATCCGCTTTGGGTAACAGACTTTGAAATTTCAGTCGCCGCTCAATTTCCTGAACACCCAGTTTAAATTGATAGGACTGTAATTTGGGATGCTCCAGGCTGGCGGTCCGAACCAGTTCATCCAAAGCAGGTAAGTCATTATTCCAGTCGTTGATCGTCATCCAACTACTATCCGGAACAATGCGATCATTCCAGGCAAAAGGCTGGCTTTCTTCCAGCCATAAATAATTGGAAAGTTCCAGTCCGGCATTCTGAAACTGCAGCCAGGCCTCCGCTTCCATTAACTGGAACTGCTGTAATTGCGTAAGCGCCTCGGTTGTATCAATAGCTGCACGTAAACCCTGTTCTGCTTCAAGGCGAATAAACCGATAACGGTCTGAGTTTACCTGGACAGCATTATTCAGAATCTTATAGACCTGGTAATTACGGGTCCATGCCCAGTATACTGAAAGTGACTCATTGAGTAAATCGTTGATAAGATTCTGTCGTTCTGCTCCGGTCTGATTTAACATGATCTTTGCCTGTTGCAAAACCGCTCTACGTTTATCCAGCACCAGGTCTTTGGCGAGTGGTACACTTATCCCGAGATAACTGGTTTTACCAAGAGATCGTTCAATATCAGTACGTGTTCCAATAACTTCTTCCAGGCCGCCATAAATTTCAATTCCATACCAGGTTGGAATGACGATTTCCGGGTTGAAATAATTGTAGTACAACTGATCGTCAAAGGTTTTTTTATCCCATCCTCCGGCTATCAGCGGATCAAATGCACCCCGGCTTTCCCGGATAAATGCTTTTGCCTGGTCAACCTGCAG
The DNA here is from genome assembly GCA_025455285.1 of Flavihumibacter sp. Lineage (GTDB taxonomy): Bacteria > Bacteroidota > Bacteroidia > Chitinophagales > Chitinophagaceae > Flavihumibacter. Next base: position 974 of record JALOMU010000015.1, on the reverse strand, counting down.
GTTGGCCTGCTGCAGGTAGGGATGGTATTTCCGTAGTATCGCTACTAATTCTGATTCACTCAATGTATACAATACAGAATCTGCGGACTGTGCCTGTCCGGTTACCGGAATGCCCTGTACCAGACACAACAGCCAAATTATAACCCTAATCACTGAAACCCTCATGCAATTCAATTAGATCGATGATTTATCCTTCTTTTCTTCTTTACCATTCTTTTGCGGAACATAATAATCAGGCGGGAAGCCATTGATATTACGCCAGAGTTCATACCAGATCGGAACATCTTTTAGAAGCGCAATACCAATTGCACCTGTTCCCATCCGGAGTGTTTTTGGCCAGGGTTTATCTTTTGGATCCTCGGTTACCAGCACCCGGAATAAACCATTCTCACTAACCGAACTTTCAACAGCAGTTATGATTCCACCAAAAGTACCATACGATGCCTGTGGCCAGCCGCTGAATACAATTGCTGGAAAACCGTCAAATATAAAACGCACTTTCTGGCCGTTTGCTACCAGTGGAAGATCAACCGGTTTTACAAAAACCTCTACTGCATACTGATAATTGGATGGAACAATTTCTACCAGCATCTCCCCTTCTTTCACTACTTCATTCAATCCGGCTTTCCGGGCTTTGGTTACCTGTCCGTCCTGCGGTGCCACTACATAATACAACTGGTTCCGGATATCATAACTCGTATAGAGATTTTCCAGCTTGGCAATATCTCCTATACCCGTAGCAATTTGGGAAGATGTAGTAAAGCGATCACCCTCTGCTTTGGATATTTTCTCAAGGTATTGCTGTCGTTCTCCATTTAATTCCAGTTGAAGCCTGGTCATTTCCTGGATGCTATTAGCCAATTTAATCTCGGCACTTGTACGTTTCGCCATGGCGTCCTGAACTGCCTGGCTTCTTTGTTCCAATGATAACAGAGAGGCTACACCAGAATCGTAAAGTACGCGCTGACGTTTGT
>JALOMU010000416.1 GCA_025455285.1 Flavihumibacter sp. | reverse complement strand
AGAGTTTTCCTAAGGAATTATAGTATGGTAAGTTACAATAATATCAGAATGTTACAAGGGGAAAAATACCCGTTTTGTTATATTAACTTTGGTATTGAACAGTTTTCTCATTTTGGGCCCTTAATCGTTTACAAAGAATCTTAATAAACCCACGGGCGATTTCCGGCCTGGTATCAATCAGTTCATAAAATGGTTCCTGATCAATCCGGAAAAGTGTACAATCGGTGGTACTTGTAGCACTGGCAGATCTTGTTTCTGCATCTAACAGGGATAGCTCCCCAAATACTTCTTTTTCGCCAAGAATGGCAAGGTTCGTTTGTCCTTTGTGTATGCGAACTGAGCCCCGGTGAATAATATACATGCAATCTCCAATTTCACCTTCATTAAAAATCAAAGTATCCTGTTCGAATTCTTCTTCCTCCATTAATGGAGCCAGGTCTGCCAGTATATTTTCCGGTGTCTCACGAAAGATAGACAGTGCTTTAAGAATCAGCACTTTTTCTATAAGTAATAAAGGATCCTGGGAATTGCGGTTCATACTAAATGGTTAATTGCTGGCAAACGCTGCTGTTTCTTGTAACATGGGGTTTTCGGCTTTCAGAAATTTCACATAATACTGCTGATCAATTCCAACTGCATATTTTTTTGATACATACATTGAACAGGCTTTGGTCCAATCTTGATATACTATTGGTTGCTCCGATAATATTCTTTGCAGAATATCACCAATTCCTCTGAATTCAGTTGCCTGATATACAGAGCGAAGCGAATTGCATCGTTCCTCAATCCCACTATCCTCATATAAGGCTGTGAAATATTTGCTCAGTTCCTTTTTTACAGTCACTTCAATTATTTCCATTGCATTCGCAATGCTTTCTTTTTTATTGGCTATCAGTGCTAATCTTGATTTTTTTATGTTTTTTCGATCGTACATACATCCAAATAAACACAATAGTATCTCCCTTATCTCCAAAAGTTCAATTTGAATGGCGTTTTGAACCAAATTTGATGCAGGCGTTTTTTCCTGTAATTTTCGTTGCATAAATAATAACTCAACGGCATACCTGATATAGGCCTTTGCGATTTCTTCCAAAAAAGACTTGCTTGCTTGTGTTGCTTTGTACTTGCTTCTATACATCGCCTTAATTGTGGCAGGCAGGTTTACCTCTTTTGCTTTAATCATTCTTCCCAGCGCCAGTCTTGCTTCTTCGCCTCCAATTTTCCCAATTAATAGAATTAATTGAGTTGATTCCAAATAAGATAATATTTGACGCCGCAAATAATTTTCAATCTCTGGTACTGCTGTTGCCCCTGCTTTTAATAGTGCTGTTTTAACGAGTCTGGGCTTTTGCTTAAAATAGTGCAAGCCTGCTATGATTGTTTCTGCGGAAGCAGCATTACCAATTATGGCCAGTGCTGTTTCCAAAACCTTGTTGTCTTTTTCATTAGTAAGTAATACGGAATGCAGGGGGTGATCATACTCATCTGCTACAATACCTAAAATATGTAATCCCCTTTTTCTTTCCTCCGGCAAAGCTGAACGAAGGAGTGTAGCAACGATTTCTTCAGCACTAAAACGAATACTTTTTTGCTTATTGCAAAGCATTCCGCAAAGTGCAGCTTCTTGAATTTCCATATCAGGCTGGTTGTACTGTACCAATGCTTCAGACAATGATTCAGTAAGTTTACAAACAGCCTGGGTCGCTACTTTTGAAACTTCTTTGATATTCCCGTCACTGGTTAGTTGATCCAGCTGGTTTTTCAACTCATAGATATTTTTTCTGCTGACCAGCCGGATAGCCTCTTTCTTTACCAAAGCAGAAGGATGATGCACAAATAATCTTAGCAATTCTATAGAAATTGGATTTTGTTTACTTGCTACCATCGATAATATACTTAATACTTCCGGTTCTGATCCCAGCTCTATTTTTTCTTTTATTTTATTCAATGTTGCGGGATCATTAAGCGTAAATTCTTCCTGGCTAAAATAACGGCTCGATATGGTAGTAACCAGCATATTGAGGTACTCCCGGTTTACATAAACAATTCCAATCAACCACCCGATAACCAGAACAATAAGTGTGTAGCAAATCGTTAATAGATTAATGTCACCGTGGTAATTGAAAAGTAGTAGTAACAACACTCCGGAAAATAGCGTGGCAAATGGATCCATGATTCCCTTAATGATATTATGAGCACGCATACGCTCGTGAACGGGAAGTGGCTGCATTATAGTTAGGAGCACAGGAGAGTTTATGGCAGTTCTCAATACATCAATTGCTATTGAAGATGCACCGAAAATGTAAAATATGAATCGCTCATCCTGATTGATATAGGATGTACCAATTATGATGGATACTAATCCTAATAAAATCAATGGTGTTATAAACAGTGATTTTTGGATTCCCAAATTCGTTGTCAACCTGCTTGTAAAAATGGTTTTTGTTATTAGTGCAATGATGCGCAATCCTGCCATGAAAAGTGCGATAAATTTTGCCAATTCAACATCCCCCTGATACGACTCTTTGATTTTCGCATAAAAACCATAATTCACAATGATAACACAGGCAGTTGCCAACAGAGATATAATTGCTATTCTTCGGATTATCGTACTTGAAATAAATGTCAGATACAGATTTTTTATCGGATGATTGGAATGATGAACCGGATTCGATTCATGCGCGTCTTCAAAACGTCCCTGCTCTGAATTGGCAATCGATCTGTAGAATGGTACAGAAATAAGCATACTAACCACCCCAAGTAATAAGAGGTTAAGCGTTCCTGTATAGGGAACCACTAGCAATGCAAGTGTATAACCAATAAATTTGGCTGGTATATC
>JALOMU010000415.1 GCA_025455285.1 Flavihumibacter sp. | reverse complement strand
TACTTCCATAACTCTTGGATTAACACCCGTCGTGAGGCCTTCTTTTCCAACGGCAATGTATACCTGAAGAGAGTCATTGATTGACCAGTTAGTAACTTTCCCCTGAAGCAAGGAGGCATTATCCCACCATAAACTCGGACTTACAATTATGTATTTAGTAAACAAGAATGGTTTATTGAGTAGGATTTCAGTCGCCAATAAGCCACCCAGGGATTGACCAATGATGGTTTTTGTGGATGTGGTTTTGAAGCTTTTTTGAATAAAGGGCTGCAGTTCTTTTTCAATAAAGGAAATGAATTTAGCTGATTGACCGCTGGTTGGATATGCTTTTTGCTCTTGTTCTACCATACTGGGTTTTGTGAAATCCCTTCTCCTGTCAACTGTTGCAATACCCACCACAATCGATTTGGGAAGCCGGTTCACCCACTCGAAACTATTGAATTGTACGAGTCCGGCTATATGGATAAAATCTTCATCAGCAGCGCCATCCAGCAGGTAGATGACCGGGTAGCTGATTGTGTCATTTTGATTGTATCCTTCAGGTAGATAAATATTCAGGACTCTCTTTTCATTCAATTCTTTGGAATTGATTTCCTCAATTGTACCCAGCACAAAAGGTTTGGATTGGGCAGAAGAGAGAAACGAAAACAGCAGGAAAAGTTGGAAGAAAAAATAACGCATCATGCCAATAATTCAAAATTAGGAAAGCCACCCGTTTTCAATCAGCCAGCCGTTGAAGATATGCCAAATCAGGTAGTGACCGAGGCGCAGAAAAAGGGAGGCGCTGAATCCTGCTTTGCGGTAATACCAGACCTGCAGAAAATTCATTGCGAAACCGGATAGAAAGGCATACACAATAAACCAAGTCGGTCCACCCGGTAATTGTTCCAGCGGTTCGCGAATTGAACTAAGAATGGCAATGGTCCAGAAAGCAGGCATCCAGTAACGACCTTCTTTTATTTTTGTGAAGAGTAGTAAAATGATGGTTACCGGAACGAGGCGATAAAATACTTCAATTTCGAAGGCCCCGGAACTATACAGGAAAACTGAATAAGGAAAGGGCTGGGTATAGGGAGGCAGGCCATTATGTGGCTCCTGGCGCAGTATAAATTCTATCAGCAACCAATCCGCCAGGCCAAATAACAAACCAATAAGCACTGGCTGTACAATTCTTTTTGTTACCGGAATTTGATCATCCCAAACAGCCGGAAGTCCAACCGGCTTTTGAAGGAAGACAAATGGAAGTCCGATTAACAATAATGCGATATTCGACCAGGCCCATAAGCGCAGGTTGGGATAGTTATTGATTAACTGACCGCCATACAAAATTCCTGTGACTGCAATAGCCAGGAAGACTAAATAAAATACCAGTGATTTACGATGCTGCTCCATGAACATGAAGCTAGCATACTATTCTGATCTGGTTCCGCCGCTCATCCAGTTTTAGCGGAATTCATAACCAAATCCCATTAACTGGGTAAGGAGTGAATTCGGTGCGTCGGTGGCGGTACACCTGCCTTCCAGCTTCGGAGCAATGGGTGAATTAGCAGCCAGGTATTCCTGGATTACACTATGAAGCGTGGCTCCCAAACGTTTAGGCTCCTTCACCCCTTCCACCCGACAGATAGTAGTATCCGGATCACCTTCGCGTTCACAGGCAACAAAACTGTAGGTCTTGTTTCGATCCAGCGGTTTGCCCCCTACCTTGATCCAGTTGACGCGTTGGCCCATGTCTTTATTAATCGTGAAATTGACCTGCATGCCCTGGAACCGAACTACCCAACCGCCAAAACGTTTGGCCGGATCTTTTGCAAAAGCGTTCTGCAGTTCTTTTTCCATCCAGTTCCAGAGTTGCTCGCCGGTGACAAAACCTTTTTTGGCTTCACTGTCCACGGGTAACATATTCCAGAGATAGTCCATGGTGATATCAGCAACGCCTGTTTTGGGATCTGGTACCAACGGCGGACAAAATCGAAATCCATTACTCAGCGCGATATCCGGTTTGAATTTCCACATGATGGCATCCGTGATGAAGTTATCCATCGGTGTTTCAATCACGTAGTAGCGCACCAGGGGTGTTTTGGTTTTACCAATCACCCGGTGTAATGTTTTCTTATACGGTTCCCGGGCTTCTTCAATCAGTTGTTTCATTTCAGGATCCTCCGGATATTTTTCGGGGTCAACATCCAGCAACTGGTAGACCTGGTCTTTGATGACACCGTTCTCAATTACAATATCCAGTTTTGCGAGGAAGGAACCGAAAGCACCAGGCTCGGTTACTTTCGCATGCAGGCCCTGAATGGGCTCGCGTACGCGTTCGTGGGTATCAGCACCCAGAATATAATCCGCTCCTTTTATCTGCGCCATATTGGACAAGCCTATTTGCTGTGCCAGTCCCATATGCGTCAGTAAAAAGACCATATCACATTGCTCGTATTGTTTCAGGAGTTTGATGTATTTGGCTACATTTTTTTCTGGTGGTGTAAATGTGATACCATCACTATAGGCAGGAGATTGCCGCTTGGGTGTCAGGGGGTCATTATAACCTATGAATCCTATTTTCAAGCCACCAATATGCTGAACGAAATAGGGAGGAAAAATCAGGTCGCCATTTAGATCATCCTTGGTATTGTGAAACATGTTCGCGCAAACTTTCACACCATCATAGGCGAACATATCCTTCATCATCATTTCCTTGCCATAGACTACTTCCCAGTTACCTGGCAACATAATATCATACCCGATATTATTCATCAACGGCACGATGGCTTTTCCTTCTGTCAGTGCAGCCACCCCACTACCCTGGAAACAATCACCACCATCAATCACCAGCGTGTTGG
>JALOMU010000014.1 GCA_025455285.1 Flavihumibacter sp. | reverse complement strand
GCAGTTGGTTCATCCAGGATCAGCAATTCCGGCTCATGCAATAAAGAAGCAATGATATTTGCCCTTCTTTTCATGCCGCCGGAATAATAACGGATCGCCTTATGCGCACTTTTTTCCAACCCGAACATCTGCAGGTACTGATTGATTCGTTCTTTAAGTAAGGCACTGCCCAATCCATATAACCTGCCAATGTATTGCAGGTTTTCCATCGCGGTTAGTGTGGGATACAGCGCAATGGATTGAGGCACCACTCCTATTCTTCTTTTGATAGCTTCTCTTTCCTTTTCCACATCCATGCCAAGCAGAAAAGCCTTTCCGGCATCTGCCTTTACCAAGCCACATAAGATAGAAATCGTGGTCGTTTTGCCGGCACCGTTAGGACCCAGTAATCCTGCAATGCATTTATCGGAAAACTGTAATGACAATCCCTGCAGAGAAGGTTCTGCTGCATTTTTATAGGTCTTCTCCAACTGCTGAATCTGAAGCATGCCGATCAGACCAGTGTTTTAAGATGAGTAAAGAATTTTTTCTCCCGGTCAGATAATTGAATCAGCATTTCACCAAGTTCATCGTAAGACGCAAGATTGCCAGAACGATCTTTCATCACCCTTGCAGCTGCAAAGGCAAAATTTCGCCAGGCATCTCCAATAAGGGTCATTTCATTGGATGCTTCCAGCAAAGCAGGATTATTCAGGTGCTGGGCAGCTTCCTGTAAAAAAGCCGCATATAAAAACCGGAAGCCACCTCCCCCTGTACCAATCTCCTCCTGCATCCGGATGATGTTTCCAATAAATAAGGCCGCCCTTCGGGGCTCCAGTTTCTCAGGGTATTTTTTGATTTTACGTCCAAGGAACCAAATCCCATGAATTCCAAAAAAAGGCGGCGGAGAACTTAACATAAACCAGCAGGTCTTTTTAATACCTCGCCGGATGGCATTTGGCAGATCAAAACCAGGTTTGGTCAGTACCAGATAATATAGCCGTCCATTGGGAGCAGGGAAGCCTTTTGCAAATCTTGCTTTTTCAAGGTCTGCCGCTGACAAACGTGTTACAGTTTCCATCACGGGATCACTGATCAGGTATTCATCCCCTTCTTTTCCATATGCAATCAGGTTATGTCCGTTGAAATGAAACCGATAGGCAGGTGGAAAATAACTCAGGTAAAAAACACTTGTTTGCATGCCCACCGGCCGGCCGGCCTGTAAAGCTGCATCCAGTGCCTGCATCCCCTTCTGCTCATTGGTAAAATGTTCCACTTTCATCTTTACACCAAGTTCTTTACAAACCCGTTTAAAAATATAGCCTGGCCAGATCCGGAAAGTAGTTCCAGGAACACCACTGACTTTTACAAATGGAAGATGACCGAAAAAATAGCCGGCTCCAATCCCAAATATCAAGGGCTCCGTTAATTGTATGCCGTAATGCTGCAGGAGTCCAAGGGTTACACCGCTCTCACAATGCGCCGACTGCTTATGTTGAAAATTTTCGATTTTCATGAGTTGAGGGGCAACAGGTTCACCCTTTGAAATGGGTTAGTTCTTCAACAGGGATATTGAAGATAGCTGCATATTTTTTTAGTTTGGAAGCATTGAGTTTTTTAAACCCCGAAGGAGTCAGGTGTTTTTTGACAAAAAACTTCCAGCCCCCCATATAACTTGCGAGCGTAGGCAAATCCATTAGATTTTTTTCCATGAAATAGGCAATCGGACTCAGCTCTCCCCGGATTACTTTTTCCCTTGTTTGGGCAATTCGGTTATCAATATCCTCCCAAGCCTGGCTCATTGCAAGGTTCTCTGCTTCCCAACCTTCATATTGGGTAGTTTCATACTTGCCCTGCTGATCGGTTACGTACAACACTTTTACCAGGGAATTATCTTCCCCATGTATGATTTTTTTATCGTGTGGTACTTCTTCCTTTTTCATATCATACTACAGTAAAATGAGCATAGATATAAGTGAAGCGGGCACTCTCCGGAATCATGACCAGGATTTTCTGATCTTTTTTCAACTGACCGGTATTGAATAATTCCTCCAGCATCAGGTATGGCGATACACTTCCCACATTACCTACCCGGGTAAGATTGGTAAACCATTTCTCCTGGGGGAACAGGAGCCCGATTTTTCCCTGTTCTTCCTGAATGATTCCTTCGATGGTGAGGTTATGCTTTTCAAATACTTCTTTCATAAACTGGCCACCCATGGGTACGATTTTCACACCCAGTAAGCGGGTATCCTGCTTGAATGAAAAAATACTTTGATTGCCCCACTCTTCGGGCCTGAATTCTGGCCAGCCGGTGAGATTACCATTTGGACTTCGAATCGCGCCTGAATACATACAGGTTGGCAATTCGTTGGCGTATGATTTTATTTCGATGAAATCAACCCGAAGGGAAATTCCATTTTCATTTGGTTTATCTTCCAAAAGGGCAGCAGCAGCTCCATCACTTAACATCCAGCGCATGAAATCCTTTTCAAAAGCGATCATGGGGTTGGCTTCCAGTTCCTTTAGGCGATCGGCTTCCATATCAAACTTTTCGCCTCTCAGCCAGGTCGAAACTTTTTCGGAAGCACCTGCTACTGCACGTTTAATATCTCCGTTTTTAACAGATAGGTAAGCATATTTCATTGCCTGAAAACCGGATGCACAAGAACTGCTTACAGATACTATTTCTGCAGCAGGAGATCCCAGTTCACCATGAATCATGGCAGTATGACTAGGTAATAACTGCTCCGGCGACATGGTTCCGAAAGTCAGTAATTCAATATCGTTTTTTGTGAATTGCTCATCCAGTAAACCTTCAACTGCCTTTGCTGCCAATTGGGCATTGCTATGCGTGCTGTTGCCTTCTTTATCGATGGCATAATAGCGTGATTTGATCTTATTATTGCTAAGAATCTTTGTTTTCGCTCTGGAGGGTTTATCATCCACCAGTCCCAGGTAGAGTTCAATATCATCGTTGCTTACAGGGTCGTTCGGTAAAAATTTCGCCAGCCTTGTAACAAACACATCTCCCATAAAAAATATCTGATTTGAATATTCTGCAATATTACTTATTAATTCCTCCACTTAGATCATATCGTTCTGGTATGCGGTGCTTTTAAAGTATTCAACCAGCTTACGAAAGGATGAGCGGTTGAAGAGGCTCTGCATTCTTGCAGTGAATCCGGAAATCGGTGACAAAACAAAGATTCCGGTAAGTAATAAACGTTTGAATAACAGCACTCTGGATAACCTGGAAGGGTCTCCGCGTTCTCCTTTTTCCCGAATGTAGACAGCAAACTTTCTGAATTGTTTAATACCTCTTTTTTCTAATATGATTAGGGTTGGTTTGAGCTCAACAGCTCCTGCTGCCAACAGTTCGTTTTGCAGTGTATCCCATTGGGCTGTAGCAGCGGCTTTTAAGATAATCGGGCCAAATCTTGAAGTGTTGCGGATATCCCGGGTTTGCACTCCGGCTTCGGGAAGAAACCGTGTGGCTTCTTTCCTGCCTGTAAAGTTCCAGCGAATGATTGTCAACAGGGAAATCAGGTTATGGTTGGTATCCGCCAGTACGATAGAGCCCACAAGCCGGGCATTCAGGTGAAGTAATCCTCCCTTTATTTTTTCCTGCGCATTCAGCCACATATTTCGGGTACCCAATACCGTGATAACAGGTTTACCAGATAATACCTGCGCATATTCAGATTGAAGAAAACTACTGGTTGGTATAGAAGGAGATAGGAACCAGGGCTGGTAACCCAGTATCACCAGATCGTAATGCTTCTCAGGTATAGTAACAGGTTTCAGTGCAACAGGAATTTCAAGTACAGATTCCGGCATCGCATCAAAAAAGGTCTGGCTGGTCCAGGGAAAAGGGAAATCCATTTCTGGCTGGTATTCTATCATGGTAATTTCTGCCTGGTCCTTTATGTTGCTAACCAGGTTATCCAGTATCTGACCCAATTGACCGCTCTGTGAATAAAAGAGCACTAAAATACTGACTGCCATAGCCTGCAATATAAATGCTAACCGCTATTAATTCCTAATTATGCTATTTTTGACAACCTAAATACCCTTGGATGGAAGATTTTAAGAGAACGTTGAAATTACAGATTATTGAAGCTTTAAACCTGCAGGGAATGCAGCCGGAAGAAATTGATGATAACGCTCCGCTCTTTGGCGATGGGCTTGGATTGGATAGTATTGATTCCCTGGAACTGATTGTTTTACTGGAGCGCAATTATGGTATCAAAATAGAAGATCCACGGGAAGGAAGGAAAGTATTTGAGTCGATTCATATTATGGCTGATTATATTCAGACCAATCGAAAAAAATAAATCATGCCCTCCGTTTTTGTTACCGGGATGGGCATTGTTTCCGCTTTGGGTATCGGCACTGCCAGCCAAAGGGAAAAACTGGCAGCTGGTGTTTCCGGCCTGGGGCCGGCAGCTTTTCTGAACAGCATTCACAAAACAGAATTCCCGTTTGGGGAGGTCCCCTTTTCTACGGAAGAATTATTCAGCAGACTTTCCGATTACAGCAAGCTGCAGCAAAGTCGCCTTCAGGCATTGGGCGCATTGGCCCTGGAAGAATGTTTTACAGGTTTGGAGCGAAAGCCTGCTGGTATCCGGCAGGGACTGATTAATGCTACTACGGTTGGAGGAATGACTGATATAGAAGACCGCTATTTCGAGTTGATAAAACCAGAATTGAGTGAACCGGATATGAGCTGGGCAGCCGGATTAGATTGCGCTACCGGCACAGAACACCTGGCTCGCCAGTTTGAACTTACCGATTTTGTTACCACGATCAGCACTGCCTGCTCCTCTTCAGCCAATGCCATACAATTTGGTGCAAGACTATTGCAGCAGGGTGCTGTGGACCGGGTAGTTTGCGGCGGGGTTGACAGTCTGACACGCTTCACAGTCAATGGGTTCAACAGCCTGAAAAACCTCGACCGAAATGCCTGCAAACCTTTTGATGCCAATCGAAACGGACTTAATCTTGGTGAGGGAGCTGCTTACCTGCTACTGGAATCAGAAAGATCACTTGAAAAAACAGGAAATAAACCGCTGGCCTTATTGTCGGGATATGCCAATTTCAATGAAGCATTTCATCCAACAGCACCCTCTCCGGAAGGGTTAGGTGCATATGAGGCAATGAAACGGACATTGGAGAAAGCAGGTATTTCACCGGCCTCTGTCTCATATATAAACGCGCATGGAACCGCCACGTTGAATAATGACGAATCTGAGAGTCTGGCAATCCTTCGATTATTCGGAGAAAGGGTGCCTCCATTTGCCTCTACCAAAGTATATACAGGCCATACCCTGGCTGCATCTGGTGCCATAGAAGCCGTTTTTTCTCTGCTGAGCCTTCAGCACCAGGAAATTTATCCCGCATTAAACTTTGAAACACCAATTGAAGTCACCGGATTAATCCCTTGTCAAACATACCGGCAGATGCAGGTAGAACATATCTTAAGCAACTCATTTGGATTTGGTGGAAATAATGCAAGTTTACTTTTCAGCAGGTATGATTAAACCGATTTTCATAAGAACAGCCCGGGCAGTTTCCGCACAGGACAGTTTTAACAGCAATGATTTGCTGCAGCCTGGACGAACCTTAACCGGTAATCGGTTTACTTATATGGAGCCAAACTACCAGGACTATTTTACCATCATGCAGTTGCGGCGAATGAGCCGGATTACACGACTTGGATTGGTAACTGCGATTGAATGTTTGCGGGATGCAGGAGACTACCGGCCGGAAGCCATCATAATGGGTACGGGTAAGGGAAGTTTGACGGATACGGAAAAATTTATCCATGCGGTCCGGGAGTTTGCTGAAGGCACCTTGAACCCTACTCCTTTTATACAGTCGACTTATAATTCTTTAAACGGGCTGATAGGCCTGCATCACCATATCAATTCATACAACTCGACTTATGTACATACTGGATTTTCGCTGGAACATGCCCTCTTGGATGCTGCGTTCCAGTTAAATGAACAATCCATTCAAACAGCACTGGTAGGTTCATTCGAAGAAATGACCCCGGAACATTATATCATCAAAGACAAACTTGATTTCTGGAAAAAGGAGATTGAAAGTCCGGATGCAATAATGAAAAGTAGTCCTGGTGCCATTTCCGGTGAAGGTAGTTTTTTCTTTTTCCTGGATTTTCAACAAGGTGCTGCTCCTTTACAATTGGTAGACCTGACCTTAGTTTTTGAACCAGGCGAAGGTGCGGTATTGAATGCAATGGACGCTATGCTGGAGCAACAAGGATTGGGATGGGATCAGTTAGATGTTTATTTGTCTGGCAGAAATCAGGATTCCAGGTATGAGCATTATTATGCTGAAGTAGAGAACCAACTGAGTGAAATTACTCATCAGTTACACTTTAAACACCTGTCGGGAGAATTCGATACGGCGGCTGGCTTTGGATTATGGGCTGCTGTGAGGATGGCTGAAAAAAATCAGTTGTTTCCATCCCTGATTCGTAAACAGGGAAGCGCACCAACACTAAACTATATGTTGTTATACAACCAGTATTATGGAAAGCAGCACTCCATTTATTTGTTGAAAAAGACCTAATAAAAAAGCCGTCTCAATGAGACGGCCTTTTTTTATTACTGAGATGTGATTAGTTGATTTCAACATCAGCACCAGCTTCTTTCAGCTTGTTAGCGATATCTTCAGCTTCTGCTTTAGATACACCTTCTTTAACTGATTTAGGAGCTCCGTCAACCAGTTCTTTTGCTTCTTTCAGTCCAAGACCAGTAAGATCTTTAACGATTTTAACTACGTTCAGTTTAGAAGCACCACCGCTTTTCAGGATTACATTGAAAGCTGTTTTTTCTTCAGCAGCAGCTGCAGCGCCACCACCATCAGCAGCTACTACTACTGCAGCAGCAGCAGGTTCGATACCATATTCATTTTTCAGTACATCAGCCAGTTCCTGTACTTCTTTTACAGTAAGGCCAACCAGTTGTTCGGCTAAAGATTTTACGTCTGCCATTTTGATTAGATTTTTACCGTCTTCACAGCCTGTTTGCTCCGACGGCGGTTTTAAAAAAATGCTAAGTCTCCCCTCAGGCAGGGGAATATATTTTGGTGCTTATTCAGCAGGAGCTGCTTCAACAGCAGCTGCAGCTGGTTCGCCACCTTCTTTGTTTGCTTTTTCCAGCAAAGCAGCGATAACGCGCTGAGCAGGAGATTGCAACAGACCAATAACTTCACCAATAAGTTCATTTTTGGTTTTGATTTTGGTCAGCGCTTTGAGTTGATCATCACCAACATAAATATCACCATTGATGAAAGCTGCCTTCAGGATCGGACGCTCACTCTTGGATTCCGTACGGAAAGAAGAGATGATCAATGCCGGATCTTTCGGATTCTCAGAGAACATCAGGGCAGTTACGTTATTCAGTGCTTCATACACACCTGCATATTTTTCAGCATCCAGAGATTCCAGTGCTTTTTTGATCAGGGTGTTCTTAGCCACTTTCATTTCCACCTGCTTATTGAAGCATACGCTGCGCAGTTTGGTAACCTGTGCTACAGAAAGACTTTCTGTATCAGTGATGTAGAAGTTGTTATATTGAGCGAACTTACCTTTCAGCAGTTCAATCACTTCTTGTTTTTGTTCTTTAGTCATACCGCTATGATTTATTTCTACCCTTTACAGGAGAACGGTTTTTGAATTAGTGAATAAAAGTTTTAGTATCAATAGTGATACCCGGACTCATCGTGCTGGCCATGCTCACGCCTTTCAGGTAAGTACCTTTAGCGGTTGCAGGTTTCAGTTTCAGGATTGCATTGATCAGTTCCTGGCTATTTTCAGCAATTTTATCCGGACCGAAACTTACACGTCCGATAGAAGCGTGTACGATTCCAGCCTTATCCACTTTAAATGCGATTTTACCACCTTTAACCTCATTAACAGCAGCAGCTACATCGTTCGTAACAGTTCCTGTTTTAGGGTTTGGCATCAGGTTACGTGGACCGAGTACTTTACCCAGTTTACCAATCTTGGGCATTACAGAAGGAGTTGCGATGATAACATCGATATCTGTCCAGCCGCTTTCAATTTTCTGGATAAACTCATCCAATCCTACGTGATCAGCACCTGCAGCTTTTGCGTCGTTCTCTTTATCAGGAGTACATAAAACCAATACGCGCTTGGTTTTACCAGTACCATGGGGAAGCGTTACAGTTCCTCTTACAGCCTGATCTGCCTTCTTGGGGTCAACACCCAAACGGATATGCAGGTCAACAGAAGCATCAAACTTTGCGATGTTTACTTCTTTAACGAGTGAAGAAGCTTCTTTAAGGGAATAAATTTTATTGGAATCAACCTTGGGGTTAACTACTTTTCTTTTTTTAGTGATAGCCATTGCTCAAAAGTTTTTGTGTTACACAATTAATTTTCCCATGGAGCAACACCATCAACAGTGATACCCATGCTACGTGCTGTACCGGCTACCATTTTCATGGCACTTTCCAGTGTGAAGCAGTTCAGGTCAGGCATTTTGTCCTTAGCGATTGCTTCTACCTGTGCCCAGGTAACTTTTCCAACTTTTGAACGGTTTGGCTCTTTTGATCCGCTCTGGAGCTTGGCAGCTTCCAATAATTGAACAGATGCTGGAGCAGTTTTGATAACGAAGTCGAACGACTTGTCAGAGTACACTGTGATCAGCACAGGAAGTACTTTACCCATTTTATCCTGAGTTCTGGCATTAAATTGCTTACAGAACTCCATGATGTTCAGACCTTTAGAACCAAGGGCCGGACCAATGGGGGGTGCAGGGTTGGCTTGACCGCCTTTACACTGCAGCTTAACGAAACCAGTGATTTCTTTTGCCATAGTTTTACTTTTTTGGTGTTAACGTCCGCCTTGCTGTAGCATCGGCAGACTCCCAAATCCAATTCGAAAAAAGAACTATTGATTGGGGACGCAAAGGTAGGAATTACAGCAGATATAAACAAAAAAAGTGCGCCTTTAGCGCACTTTTAATTAGATGAATAGCAGCTTATGCCAATTTTTCCACCTGCATATAATTCAGTTCCACCGGAGTTGAACGTCCAAAGATCTTAACGGTTACTTTCAATTTTTTCTTTTCGTCATTTACTTCTTCTATGATACCGTTGAAGTCATTGAAAGGTCCTTCGATTATCTTGATTGTTTCACCAACGATGAATGGCTCACTCATACTCATGCCACCAGCCTCACTCATTTCATCCATCTTACCCAACATCTTGTTCACTTCTGCCTTGCGAAGAGCGATGGGGTTGTCTTTGCCCAGGAAATGAATTACGTTGCTGGTATTTTTAATGGTGTCACGAAGATCGTCGCCTAATTTACCCTCTACAATTTCAATCATTACATACCCGGGATAATAGTTCCGCTCGCGCATTACTTTTTTCCCGTTCTGCACTTTATAAACTTTCTCAACCGGCAGAAACACCTGTTTAACCACTTCACTCCATCCGCCACGACTGATTTCCTTGTCGAGATATTCCTTTACTTTCCGCTCCTTGCCACTTACGACGCGCAGCACATACCACTTGGTTTCCTGTTGGTTTATAATTTCTTCCATTATGCAAAGAATGAATAGATCATTTTCAATAAAGAATTAGAAGCAAAATCCATCAGCCAGATAACCAGGGTGATCAGGATAGTTGCAACCAGCACGATCAGGGTGGATTGCTGCAGCTGTCCCCAGGTAGGCCAGGTCACTTTTTCCATGAGCTCTTTATAGGACTCGCTGAAGTAGGTTGTTACTTTATTCATGCTACAAGATTACATATTTACAATCAATCACAGAAACAAAAGAACTCAACAGGTTGTAGGCCCGTTGAGCTTTTGCAAGTTACTGATTTTACTTTAAGTGGCACGGGCAACAGGATTCGAACCCGTATCTAAGGTTTTGGAGACCTCTATTCTACCATTGAACTATGCCCGTATGGAAAGTGAAAAGTGAAAGGTGAAAAGTGAAACGTAGATAACTACAAACTCAAACACCAAACAACAGTTCAACAATTTCAAAAATAAACATTAAAAAGTAAAAAAATGGTCCCTTAGTTCGGGCAAGCCTCCCAAAGGGACCATTTTAACTATTTAACCTTACTGGCTTATTTAATGATCTCGGTTACCTGACCAGCTCCTACAGTACGGCCACCTTCGCGGATCGCGAATTTCAGACCTTTTTCCATAGCGATTGGTTGAATCAGGGTAACTTTCAGGTTGGTGTTATCACCAGGCATCACCATTTCAGTTCCTTCAGGCAGCGTACACTCACCAGTTACGTCCGTAGTACGGAAGTAGAACTGAGGACGATACTTGTTGAAGAACGGAGTGTGACGACCACCTTCTTCTTTGCTCAGTACGTATACTTCTCCACGGAATTCAGTGTGAGGAGTGATAGAACCAGGCTTACAAATTACCATACCACGGCGGATATCTTTCTTTTCAATACCACGGAGGAGCAGACCAGCGTTGTCACCAGCTTCACCTTCATCGAGGAGTTTCTTGAACATTTCCACACCTGTTACAGTAGAGGTCATTGGTTTTTCCATCAGACCAACGATTTCAACACCTTCGCCAACTTTGATACGACCACGCTCGATACGACCGGTAGCAACAGTACCACGACCAGTGATTGAGAATACGTCTTCTACAGACATCAGGAATGGCATATCAACCGGACGGGGAGGCAGCGGAATGTAGCTGTCTACAGCGTCCATCAGTTCGTCGATTTTTGCAACCCACTTATCTTCACCAGCCAATGCACCGGTTGCAGAACCCTGGATGATCGGAGTGTTGTCACCGTCGAAGCCATAAGAGCTCAGCAGGTCACGGATTTCCATTTCCACCAGTTCCAACAGTTCAGGATCATCAACCAGGTCAACTTTATTCATGAACACTACGATCTTAGGAACGCCTACCTGGCGAGCCAGCAGGATGTGTTCTTTTGTTTGAGGCATAGGACCATCGGTAGCAGCCACAACCAGGATAGCACCGTCCATCTGAGCAGCACCGGTAATCATATTCTTCACATAGTCAGCGTGACCAGGACAGTCAACGTGAGCATAGTGACGGTTTGCTGTCTGATATTCTACGTGTGCAGTATTGATGGTGATACCACGCTCTTTTTCTTCAGGAGCTCCATCAATTTCATCATACTTCTTCGCCGTCGCCAAACCTTTGGTAGCAAGAATGCTGGTAATAGCGGCAGTCAAAGTGGTTTTACCGTGGTCAACGTGGCCAATAGTACCTACGTTAACGTGGGGCTTTTCCCTCTTAAAGGTCTCTTTTGCCATTTTATTTGTTTTTAAGTTGTGGTTTAAAAATTATCCACCCTCCTTTTGGAGGCATCCTATAAATAAGGTGCATTTGCACCCGTTATCAAGAACTACCAGCTCTGATCACATTTCCTGCGTTCCGTACCGGTTGACTCTCTGGAGCCGTTAGTGAGAATCGAACTCACGACCTCTTCCCTACCAAGGAAGTGCTCTACCCCTGAGCTACAACGGCGGAATAAATGAGCGGAAGACGAGTCTCGAACTCGCAACCTATAGCTTGGAAGGCTATCGCTCTACCAATTGAGCTACTTCCGCTTATTGTTTTCAGATCAGTTCTGAAAGCAATTTCATTCCAATGAAAAGAACTAAACTCATTCAATCTTGCGATTCAATGAGTAATGTGGGCAGGAGAGGATTCGAACCTCTGAAGTCGAAAGACAGCGGATTTACAGTCCGCCCCATTTGGCCGCTCTGGAACCTGCCCGTTTTATAAAACAAGAGCCACTTGTCGGAATCGAACCAACGACCTACTGATTACAAATCAGTTGCTCTACCAGCTGAGCTAAAGTGGCGATTGAATGTTTAAAAGAACTTCCCTTTTTGTTTACGGGATGGCAAAGGTAAAAGAATTTAAGAAATACAAAAATTTTGGCTTCATTTTTTTTAAAATTTCCCGCAGTGCGCACCAGCATTGAATTACAGGCAAAAAAAAAGACCTCCGGAGAGGTCTTGAGTATTTTTTAGCTGGCAAATTGTTTTTCTTTTTTTCTTTTTATTTGATTAACCAGGGAATCCAATGCACTGTCAAAGGACTCTTCAAATGATTTACTACTGGCTTTTACAAAGAAATCGTGTTTAGGGACGTGAACTCTGATTTCTGCTACTTTGTCTTTAATCTGATGCACAACATTGTCTAATTTCAAAAAGACATCCACTTTGATGATCCGGTCGTGAAAAGTGGATAGCTTTTCCAGTTTGCTGGTTACATACTCCACTAACTTAATGTCTGCATCAAAGTGTACAGTCTGAATGTTAACGTTCATAACAATCACGTTTAAAGTGAACAATAAATAAAGAACTTACGGTTTATGAATAATTCATAGGTTTTTAGACCGTCTGTTGCTATGAAGATAACATAAACAGCCTCATTTTCCAAGAATGCCAGTAACTATTTTTATTTTTCGCAAATCATTCACATACAACAAATTAGAGCAATATCTTACCCTTTGGGATGGGCCTTTTTATGAACTTCTTTGAGTTTACCAATCGTGTTGTGGGTGTATATCTGTGTAGCTGCCAGACTTGCATGTCCGAGTAACTCTTTCACCGCATTCAACTCAGCTCCCTGGTTTAGTAAATGGGTAGCAAAACTATGCCGGAGAATATGCGGACTTTTTTTCTGAAGTGTTGTCAATCCTTCCAGGTGCTTTTTCACGAGCCGGTATAAATATTTTGCATATACCGGTTTCCCTTTTTCTGTTGCAAGCAGTGGCGTCTCAGGATTATAGCTCCCCCACTCCTTTTTCTTCATATCCTCATAAGAGCGGATCATATCAA
>JALOMU010000414.1 GCA_025455285.1 Flavihumibacter sp. | reverse complement strand
ACAGATCGTCTGCCTCCAGGAACTGTTTACCTCCCTTTATTTTTGTGATGTGGAAGACTATGCCAATTTTGAATTGGCGGAACCTATACCCGGACCATCAACTGATCGGCTCAGTTCAGTTGCGAAAGAGTTGGGCGTGGTAATCATTGCCAGCCTCTTTGAGAAAAGAGCACAGGGGTTGTATCACAATACAACAGCAGTACTGGATGCGGATGGAACTTACCTGGGTAAGTACCGCAAAATGCATATCCCGGATGATCCCGCCTACTACGAGAAATTTTACTTCACGCCCGGAGATCTCGGATATAAAATCTTCAAAACCAAATTTGCCACTTTCGGTGTTTTAATCTGCTGGGATCAGTGGTATCCGGAAGCTGCGAGAATAACTGCTTTAATGGGCGCAGAGATCCTGTTTTATCCCACTGCAATCGGCTGGGCCACTTCACAGGATGAAGCCACCAATACCGAGCAATATAATGCCTGGCAAACTATTCAAAGGAGCCATGCTGTTGCCAATGGCGTACATGTGGTAAGTGTGAATCGCGTTGGATTTGAACAGGACGGTGCCATGAAATTCTGGGGAGGATCCTTTATCAGTAATCCATTTGGTACCGTATTGTACCAGGCATCTCACGAACAGGAAGAAGTGCAGGTAATGGAGATTGATTTATCCAAAACGGACCGGTACAGGACGCACTGGCCTTTTATGCGCGACAGAAGAATTGATTCCTATCAGCCCATCACCAAAAGATATATCGATGAATCATAAGACACCGGCAGAGCTGGGTTATTATTTTCCTGCTGAATTTGAGTTGCACCGCGCTACCTGGTTAAGTTGGCCACATAAGGAAGCCAGCTGGCCGGGAAAGATTCATACGATTTTTCCATACTACGCTGAGTTTATAAAATGGCTGGCCAAAAGTGAACGGGTATGCATTAACGTTAGAGATGAGGCCATGAAAGCATTTGCCCTTTCGCACCTTGAAAAAGCCGGTGTTGATTTGTCGCAGGTGGATTTCTTCTTCTTTCCTACCAATGATGCCTGGTGCCGGGATCATGGTCCGGCTTTTTTGCTCAACCCATCGCTGGAGCAACCAAAAGCGGTTGTGGATTGGGGTTATAATGCTTGGGGAGGGAAGTATCCGCCTTTTGATCTGGATGATGTGATACCAACCCGAATCGCAGAACATTTCGGACTCCCGGTTTTTCATCCGGGCATTGTTATGGAAGGAGGCTCGGTGGAGTTTAATGGAAGGGGAACAGTAATGACAAGCACTGCCTGTTTACTGAATCCGAATCGCAATCCCACATTAAACCAGGAAAAGATTGAATGGTATTTGCAGCAATATTACGGAGTGCAGCAGGTATTGTGGGTGGATGAGGGCATCGTAGGAGATGATACCGATGGTCATATTGATGATACGGTTCGCTTTGTGAATGAAGACACGGTACTAACAGTGATTGAAGAAAACAAGGCAGATGAAAATTATGCCTTGTTGCAGACCAATCTGAAGCAGCTGCAGCAGATGCGCCTGCTCAATGGTAAACAATTGAATATTGTTGAATTACCCATGCCGGATGAACTGGTATATGACGACCAGCGATTGCCCTGTTCTTATGCCAATTTCTACATCGCGAATAAATATGTGATTGTTCCCACCTTTCGTTGTTCAAAAGACGAGCGGGCAGTACAGATTATACAGGATTGCTTTCCCAACCGCGAGGTTATCGGGATAGATTCCACCGAAATTATCTGGGGACTGGGAAGTTTTCATTGTTTGAGCCAGCAAGAACCAATGGAAGTGAGAAGTAAGAAGTGAGAAGTAAGAAGTGAAACGTCAGACGTCAGATGTGAGACGTGAGATTCGTTTCACGTCTGACGTCTGACGTTTCACATTTCCTCAACGCGCGCTAAGGAAATGTAAAAAGGATTTCTTTCCAGGATTAATTTTTTGTGCTTTTGCAACCTTGGCTGGTTTTTTGGGTTATGCTTACCTGAATAACCTACAATCAGCAGATCACCAGGGCCCGGTGATACTATTTCAATTAACGGGTAATTAATCTCAACAATTAAAAAAACAATTTATGAAAAAGTTTTTCCTTTTCATGGTATTTGGTGCTGCCTCTATTTTTTCAGTAAACGCACAAAGTAAAGACATCGTTGGAGTAGCTGCAGGAAGTGCAGATCACAGCACGCTGGTGGCAGCTGTTAAAGCAGCTGATTTAGTAGGTACCTTGCAGGGAGCCGGACCTTTCACCGTATTTGCTCCTACGAACGCGGCTTTTGGCAAATTGCCATCCGGAACAGTGGATGGTCTGTTAAAGCCTGAAGCGAAGCCGACACTTACTAAAATCCTGACCTATCACGTTGTGGCAGGTAAACTGGATGCTGCTGCAGTAGTAAAAGCGATTCAGGCAGGTGGTGGTAAAGCTGTACTGTCAACTGTAAGTGGAGGCAAGCTGACAGCTACACTGGTTGGAGGTAAAGTGAAATTGACCGATGAAAAAGGTGGAACTTCCTGGGTAACTGCAACCGACCTGCAAGCAACAAATGGAGTAATCCACGTGATCGATAGTGTGTTAATGCCTAAATAATCAGCACTATTTTTCCATTCGGATAAATAATTCAGCATCTCTCCGGGGAGGTATGGAGTTGTAACAAGGCTCCATACTTCTTCGGCTGAATGTTTTAGCAAAGAGCTGTTCATATTCTTCTTTTGATCCACCAAATGGTGGTCCCCCTTCAAAAGCCCTGTTAAAGAGTACTCCTACCAGTTTTCCACCGGGAGCCAGTAACGCGGACATTTTATTTACATACTGGGAGCGCAGAGACGGATCCAGCGCACAAAAAA
>JALOMU010000413.1 GCA_025455285.1 Flavihumibacter sp. | reverse complement strand
TTCCTGATTCAGTGCTCCCGTTTCTGGGGGCATTCAGAAGCTTCGAGCTCAATTGCTTCCCGTCCTGCCTGGCTGACCCGAAGATTTCTGAACCTGCTCGAAACAGATTATCGAACACATGCTAAGGTGAGCGATTATGCCAGTAAATTAGTAGTAACGCCTAACCATTTAAATGAAACCATTAAAAAAACAACGGGGTTTCCGGTAAGTGAGCACATCAAAAAAAGAATTATTCTGGAAGCCAAACGGCTGGCAGTGGTAGAAAATTTAAGTGCCAAGGAAATTGCCCGGACTTTAGGGTTTGATGATGAAGCCCATTTCAGTAAATACTTCAAGAACAATGCAGGGCAGACATTTTCCAGTTACCGGCAGTTGGCCAGGGAACAGAATAAAGGCCTTACTACTTCCCCATCCAATCCTTGAATTCTGAAGCCTTTTCCCTGCTGATCAGAACTTCTTTGTCTGTCGCGGGTTGCAGCTCCAATTTCAATTTTCCATTGAAATAATTGTGTATTTGTGATACTGTTTTAATATGAATGATGAAAGCCCGGTTGGCCCGGTAAAACTGTTGGGGATCCAGCATCTCTTCCAATTCTTCAATCGTATAATCCAGTACAAATTTCTGCCTGTCCCAGGTGATAAAATAACTCAGTCTTCCTTCCGCATACAAATAAGCAATTTCACTGGTTTCAATGCTTATCAGTTTTTGTCCCTGTTTTACAAGGAACCTGGAACGCCAGGATTTTGGCTGTTGCTGTTTCAGTCCATTGATAAGTTCCTGAATATTCACAGAAGGCGATGAGAACTTTAACTGCCATTCCTGAAATTTATCCAATGCATTTTTGAGCTCTTCCTTTTTGATTGGTTTTAATAAATAATCAACACTGTTCACCTTAAAGGCTTGCAAGGCATACTCATCATAGGAGGTTGTGAAGATGACCATACTTTTGATCGACAGGTGACTGAATATTTCAAAACTTTGTCCGTCTGTTAATTCAATGTCCATTAAAATTATATCCGGGTGCTCATGTTGCATCAACCATTCAACAGATGATTTAATACTTCTGGTATTGCCTACAATTTGAATCGATTCATCAATTGATTTGATCAGGCGAATCAGTTTTTCCACACCTAATTGTTCATCTTCTATTATCAGAATATCCATATTTTAGTTATTTTATAAGTGGTAATATCACTTTGAATTCTGATCCTGTTTCCAGTATTTCAACTTCGGGCAAATTCAATAATCTGTATTTTGAAATGATATTACTAAGACCAATTTGATTGGAAACGACTGATTTATTTTTCTTTTGCAGATTATTAGATACAATCAGTTTATTTCCATCTGTATATAGTTTTAGCATCAGTGGTTTATCAGGATCAACAATATTATGTTTCACAGCGTTTTCTACCAGTAGCTGAAGCGTCATAGGAGGAAGCTGGCAATCTTTTCTGCTTTTGTCAATATTAATTTCAGGACGAAAGCCATCTCCAAAGCGGGTTTTCAATAAGAGATTATAGGATTCAATAAATTCAATTTCCTTTTGCAGGCTGGTGAGTTGCTCTTCATTACTTCTTAACAGATACCTGTAAACCCTGCTCATTTCCTCCACATACTGTTCTGCTTTCTGTGGGTTGGTAGCGATTAGCGAGGATAAGGAATTCAAACTGTTGAATAAAAAATGCGGGTTAACCTGTTCCTTTAGTGAATCAAACTGGGTTTGTAGCTGTGCTTTTTTCAGTTGTTCTGCTTCCAATTGCGAAACTCTGATCCTTCCAAAGGAAGCTTCGGTTTCATATACGGCCTGATTTACAATCGTACAGATCAGAGATGCAATGAGGCAGCGGGTCCAACTTTCAGTAGTAAGAACGTAATTCAGTATGCTAAAACGATCAAAAACCCAGCAAATTATTGTTATCGTTACTGTTACAATTAATAAATTGATGCTGGTAAATGACAGTACTCTTTTCAGCGTATCCCGATGGGAAGGGTAAATCTCCATAAGTTTTCTTGCCAGCTTTCCCTGGGCTATCCAGATGCCTATCAGAATAAGGAATGTTACCGCACTTGCTTTCCCGAAATTGGACAGACTGGCAAAGTAAACTTCACCCAGCATGGAGTAATTCAGGATCACCAACGTCACTGGAAGTAAAACTGCCATTAGCAGAAATGCTGTTTTATTTTGGGAGTTCTTTTCCATGTAGCCAAAGATCCCTGAATTTTGGTTGAAACCAGCAACTGCGGTAGTCAAACCGAAAATAGGTTACATGAAACGTAAGAACAGCTGCATGAAATTACCCGGAAGAATCATTTTACCTCTACCGCCAATTGGTATTGGGTGTTTCCTGTAAAGCCGGATTTGAAAACACCTTCCACTGATGTACCATAATTTCCAATGTTCCGCAACCTGATTTGTACAATTTCATTTGTATTCTTAATTTTTGCAGAAACCCTGTATTTTGCTATAGGAATATCCTTTATGCCCTCTTCTCCACCTACAATATCCACGGGGGTACCAGTTATAACTGGTCCTGGGTTACCATCTATTAACAAACCAACCGGGGCTAATGTTAATTCCAAGTTTGAAAGGTCAACTGATGAGCCGGGTTCAGCATAAACAGCCAGACTGCTTCCATAATAACCATTTCCCGGCTTTGCTCCTTTCAATTTCCAGGAGAAGTTTCTAATAGCACCATTAGATCCTGCAAAATCCAGTGCGCGTTCTATTTGTCCGGTTACCTGCCAGCTGCCATTTGGTACCGTGGTTTTATAATATCCGTGTTGATCTGTAGTAGCAAAAACATAGGTGCCATAGTAAATGGTATGCTCAATTACCAGTTTAACATTGGCAATGCCATTCCCTTTACTGTCTGTTACACGTCCTTTAACTACTCCTTTTTCAATTGCGGAATTGGAAGGCGTGCCTGGGGATGCAGCAGGTTCTTTGGATTTACTACAACCAATAGCAACAATAGCTTGTACAATGAATAAAAGAATGAGTCCTTTTTTAACATTGAATACGTTCATTTTGAATAAGTTTTATTGACAGCAAATTTGAATTATATGATTGCCTCTGGAAAGCGTATTGGGTATGAGGCGTTAAAAAAGCTGAATGAAATAATACCTGTCGATTCGTACAGCTTTTTCTCCGTTTAATTACTGTATGTATTGCTGCCGCTTACTGGTGATTGTAGGTTGCATTATAATTTTAAAGACATAGGTATGCGAACAACAATTATCAAAAAAACAGCTATGGTGGTTTTATATCTTACAGTAGGTTACCTGGTGCTTGGTTATCTTTTTCACCTGGTGATTTTTCCAGAACATAAGCCGGAAGTAGAGGGCTGGTTCAAACCCGGGCAAGTATTCTACAGTAAAAAAGAGGGCTTCAGACAAATTGTAATTCGTCAGGAAAATGGATTTGTCCATTGCCAAACAGAGATTGAACCATTTGCACCAGGTCCGCCTAAACATATTCATACAGATTTCGATGAAGTTTTTCAGGTTGCTAATGGTGAGCTAACAGTATGGGTAGATGGAGAAATTAAAAAAGTGCGACCTGGAGAAGTATTACGAATTCCAAAAGGTACAGCGCATAAGCCGTACAATGAAACTGCAAATACCATCCGCATTAAAGGCACAATTGCCTTTCCGGAAAAATTTGCCTTTAACCTGGCCCAGGTATATACGAATATGGATAAACGAACTGATTTAAAACCGTCTCCAGATCTGGCCTTTCAGATGATGGTCTTTCAGCAAAATGGTTTTGATGCTTATATGGTAGATGGCCCTCCGGTTGGAATTCAGAAATTCTTTGGGTTTCTTTTAACGCCTGCACTACGACTGGATGGTTATAAAAGTTATCACCCGATCAGGGTATTTTTTCACCCACTGTTTTAGAATATATTGACAGGTATTATGGCTAAGTATAAGTCGCTTTACCTGTGGATGCTCCTGCCTATGCTCTTTATGCAGGCGGGGATTTTTGAGGACTACTGGGGCGATTTTACTGAAAATGCCTGGTCGGTGCATGTCCATTATTGGACAGGTACTGTCTGGTATATCTTTCTGATCATTCAGCCCTATTATGCCACACATACCCAGCTGGCAAGACACAGAACACTGGGTATTGTTGGTATGTTTATGGGAGGAGCCGTTTGTCTTACAGCACTGAGCATGTTATACCGCGATATTGAAACTACCAGATTGATTAAGGAAGATCCGAGCCGATTCGGTCCATTTGAAGGCTGGTTCTTTTTTGGTGTGGCGGCTCTCGAAATTGTTATGATGGTAGCTTTTGGATACGCGGTTATCATGAGTATTATTGAACGTAAGCAGTTGGATCGCCATGCCTGGTGGCTGATCTCAACCGTATTCATCATTATGATGCCTGCTCTTGGTAGAGGTATACAGAATGTGCATATCGCCATGCAAATCAAGCAATGGCCGAATATAGACATTATGACATCTCTTTATTTTACCCAATTTATCATCATTGCGATGTTGCTGGGTGGTGCCTGGAAATACCAGCAACTAAGGCATCCGGCTACCTGGCTGGCGCTTGGAGTAAACCTCGTTACATTATTACTGGAGCCGATTGGACGATCGGCAGCTGTTCAGCAATTTTTACAAACCATGATAAAGGGATAAGAAATTTATGAGTGGAGTCCACCTGATACTTCTTGCAACCGGATTCATTGGTATGCTGCCACTCGCCGCGATCCTGTGGAAACGGCACCGGTTTCTTAAGCTGATGAAAGAAGGAATCCCGGCAAATGCAAGGGTATTCGAAAAGCGGCGTTCTATCAAATCGGGGTATGAGCTTGTTTACTATTCCTACTACGGACTGGATGGTAAAATATACAGCAATACCATTATTACAAATCCGGGAAAATTCAAACGAAATGATGTAATTGAAATCCGGATGGATCCGGTAAATTACAGAAGGAGTGCAGTACCCGGACCTACCTATTCTTTCTGGATTATTGGTTTTGGTTTACTGATAGCCATTTTCATTTGGGTTATGGTCATTAAATTATTTGAAATGGTGGAAGGAGCAACAATTAGGTTCAATGCGTAGTTTATACATTACCGTTATTTTGATATGGCCAGGTGAAATATGTTGGTCCGGCAAAAGCCAGCCTTCAATTCATTCCGCATGAAACGGATTCAACCTTTTTGCTCCTGCTCTGGGATCAGCGACCCGAATTGAAAAATTATTTCAGCATTCGGTTTAGCAGTCGAGGTAATACGGTAGAACAATTGTATGATGTCCTGATGTCATTTTTTGAAAAAGAAAACAGAAATGATAAGCAGCAGATTCGCCGATTTCAATTGGGGACTGAACAACTTTCGGTTTATCGTTCCCCAACAATTGGTGCGCAGGCAATCATCTTATCCACTCAAAAAGGAAGGATCGAACTTAAGAAAGGCGAGATTAATCGCCTGTTCAGGAAGCAATGATGGCTGTAGCAGGTGATACGACAAATTGAGGGGGAAATTTGTTATCCTGTCTGAATATTTTGCATATTTAGGTATGAAAAACAGATTACTTGCCTTTTCCCTTGGAGCTTCCTTCTATTTACTTGCGGGTTGTAAAAATCAGCCAGCGCAAACAGACTTGAATCACTCCTGGATGCTTACCGGTTTTGAAAAAATTGATTCTGTTAACCCATGCCTAACACCTGGTTTGGATAGTTTCCCGGATCCGATTTTAAATAAACAGGTTCAATGGGAAAAAAAGGATGTTTTTAATCCGGCTGCAGTGGTTCGGAATGGTAAAGTATATCTTCTATATAGGGCTGAAGATACCATTGGCCGATATAATGGCACATCCAGAATTGGACTTGCAGAAAGTGAGGATGGCATTCATTTTATAAAAAGAAAAGAGCCGGTATTGTTTCCTCAGCAGGATGCGTTTAAATCTTATGAGTGGGAAGGGGGCTGTGAGGATCCACGCATCGTAGAAGATTCATCCGGACGGTATATTCTTACCTATACTGCATATGATGGCACCACAGCTCGACTAATGGTTGCCAGCTCAACTGATCTGGTAAACTGGACAAAACATGGCTCGGTGTTTAATAAGGCGGAAGGTGGCAAGTATGTAAATATCTGGTCAAAATCCGGTTCAATTATTGCCAAAAGGGATGGTGATAAATTGATTGCCACCCGTGTCAATGGGAAATACTGGATGTACTGGGGCGAGTCAAATATTTATGCTGCAACTTCTGATAACCTGATCGACTGG
>JALOMU010000412.1 GCA_025455285.1 Flavihumibacter sp. | reverse complement strand
AGCAGGTCTTTGGCAAAAAGATCCGTACTGAAATCGGCATCACCTGCTTCTGACTTTCCATGCCCGCGCACATCGTACGCTATGGGCCTGTATTTATTTTTGAAAGCCTCCAACTGGCCCGCCCACATTGTTTTATTAAATGGAAACCCATGAATAAAAATTATCGGCAACGCACTAACTGAACCTGCTTCCTGATAACTGATCTTTACTCCACTTACTTCAATTTTCTTTTCAATACTCATGTTGCAAATAAACATCATTTCGGTCGCTCCAGGCAGCCTTCATAAAAAACATTCAGCTTCTCAACATCTGCTACAAAAAGTTTATTCACTACAGCTGCATCGGCAAAAATGAGTTCTTTAGCTAAAGCGATTGTTTTAGCGGCTATTACAATAATTCCTTTATCAGCATAACGCGCACCGGCTTTAATTATTCCATCTTTTCGCAACTTCGATAAGTTTGCCGAGTGTTCTTTAAACCACGGTTGCTCTTGCGGTTGTTTGGCAACATCCCAGGCTGTGCCTGTGGTATAGGTTACAATAAACAAACTATCCGTTTGTGCGTGTGCCAGCAGTCCGGTTAAAATCAACATATAGAGAAGTAGCAACTTTTTCATGTGTTAATAATTGTTTTTTTATGGTCACATGGAATTCGCATA
Organism: Flavihumibacter sp.; assembly: GCA_025455285.1. Classification (GTDB taxonomy): domain Bacteria; phylum Bacteroidota; class Bacteroidia; order Chitinophagales; family Chitinophagaceae; genus Flavihumibacter. The sequence continues at coordinate 2,203 of JALOMU010000412.1, read as the reverse complement.
TCAAGAGCTATCCTACGAAATAGAGCACCGCAATTAACATTCCGTTAGGTATAGTCTGGTTTATGCTCATTTCATATTCTTAAACTTTGATGCAACACAAGTTACCATTCTAAACTGAATTTTGGTTTGATCTTAAAATCTAACCCCGCATGCTAACTTTGTTCCTACGTTTATCTTAATCCATGAAAAAAATTGCCATTGTCTTGTTTGATGAAGTAGAGGTGTTGGACTTTGCCGGACCTTTTGAGGTTTTTTCCGTTACCGGAAAAAGGAACCTTGGCGAGCCTTATGAAGTATTTACTGTAGCCGAAAAAGAAACCATAACAGCCCGCAACAACCTGGTTGTTAAACCCACTTACTTATTCGACAATGCTCCCAATGCCGATATTTTTCTGGTGCCCGGTGGAGGTGGCTATTATGCCGATGGGCGACCGTTTGGTTCGCGTAGGGAAATGGACAACCCACTCATGTTGGATTGGATTAAGCAGCAATATGCACAGGCCGAATTGGCGCTTTCGGTTTGCACGGGTGCATTGATTATGGCTAAAGCCGGACTGCTGGATGGGTTAATGGCAACCACGCATTTTATGGCTGTTGACGCGTTGAAGCAACTATCGCCCACCACCAAAGTGCTTGCCGACCAGCGTTATGTGGACAATGGCAAAGTCATTCTTTCAGCCGGGGTATCGGCTGGTATTGATATGGCGTTTTACGTGGTCGCCAAACTTCAAGGTTCGGAAGTAGCCCAGGAAACTGCCCGATACATGCAATATGATTATTGGAAATAATTTTTTGGACAAATAAAATTCTCTTTTACCTGATTAAAAGTATCGAGGAATTTCTGATTGGCTGTACTTTCAACCTCTGCTATGGTTTGCAACAGACTGTCTTTTGCAGATACGAGATCATTCTTCTGTTCCAATATGAACTCGTAACGCTTTTTCATTTCCGTAAAGGCTTCGATGGCGGTAGGGTTTACCTCGCCCAGGTTTTCCAGGCGCTTTTTCATGCGCTCTGATTTTTCCTGTAATTCTTCTACCGGTATTTCTGAAGTTCTTGGCTGGTCAATAATATCATCCAGGTTGATGCGAAACTCTACCTGTAATCGCTCTTTCATTCCTGCCAGTTGCAGTTTCAATTCGTTCAACCGGTCTTTGATGGCTCCAAGTGAATGTTCCAGTTGCTCCTTCTCCTTGACTTTGGTGCGAAGTGCGGATTCTTTTTCATTCAGGTGATTTCGAATCGTATAATAAGCCTGATCTGCCTGGTTTAATACTTTCTCATCTTCTTCTTTCTTTCTCATCATTATCAGTAATCCATCTTCCGCCTGGTTCAGTACGGTCTCACTTGCGGAGATATCCTCCGATACCTGCTTCAGCTGACTGCTGTTGATTTCAATCTGGTTGGTCAGATCGTTCAACTGATTGCGTTTGAACTCCAGTTCCTGTTTAATGGAATTGATCCGGCTCTGCTGTCTTGTCAGTGATAAGTTGAATTCATTGTATACCGCATTCGCACTGTTGTATTCCTGCTCTGCGGTTTTATAGGATTGCTCAATTTCAACGAGCCGGGAGCCAGTTTCTTCAATCAATTGCAGCAATTCCGTTAATTCAGAGCGTGTTCCCGAAATGGATTGCTGACTCGTTTCCAGCTGCTGCTGTAATTCTTCCAGTCGATTGCGACTGGTGGATTGCAACGCATGCAGGTTCTCCACTTTATTCTGCAATGCAAATACCTGGTTGGTCAGTTGGTTGATTTCCTGTTGGGTTTGTTTGATCGCCTGTTCTTTCAGCTGTTCATTGTACCCGATCACTTCATTGTGTTTCTCCTGTATGGTTTGCCGGATACCAGCAACCACCTGCTCCTGGGTATGAATTTCTTCACTGAGTTTTTCCAGATTTTTAGCGCGACCGATCTTCTTCCCTTCAAATAACCCAACACTACCTCCAATGATGGAGTATTTTCCTTTTACATATTTACCGGTCTTTTCCAGGATGATATGTCCATTGCTGTTTTCCAATGCAGCTTCATCCTCTGCAATAAATACATTGCCCAGTAAATGATAGGCCAGTGATTTATAAGTGGCATCTACTTCAATTACAGATAGGGCCGGTAATGTTCCTGCTGGCACACTGGTATTGGTCGAGGTATCTCCAAACTGATCAAGCAGAAAGAAATTTGCTTTTCCTTTTTTGTGCTCATC
>JALOMU010000411.1 GCA_025455285.1 Flavihumibacter sp. | reverse complement strand
GCCAATGTAAGGAATGATATTGTAGTTATTGATCGGGTTTTTGACTTCCCAGGTGTAGACGGTCCGCCCGCTATCCAGGCTCGACTGGTTGATCAGCCGGCCATTGCCAACCGCTGTTAATCCTTCTGGTGCAACAATGCGCAATTCTGCCCCTAGCTCCGGTTCATCACTCTGGTGGTCTTTACAGGGATACCATACCGAAGCACCCAGCCCCTGGCAGGCCACACTCATCCAGGGATTTCCGGACTTATCCTTTCTCCAGATCCAGCCACCATCCCAGGGCGGACGGATGGCTTCAGTAGGTTTGCCGGAGAAATGTACCACAAGTGTCTGGCGGCTTTTTTCCGGAAATCCACCGGGAATGTTCACAAAAAAATGATTACCATCCCGGGTATAGTTAAATTGCCGGCCATTTGATTCGATGCGATCAATCTGCATGGGTTCTTGCAAATCCAGTTGCATCAGGTTATGATTTTTTACTACCTCAATATTAAGTTGTACGTATCCTTTAATGGTTTTAGCGGAGTAATTGGGTTCAACATAAATCGTATATTTTTTAACATCCCACCAGGTGCGGTTTTCGTTTAAGCTTCCCCGTAAGCTGTCCTGACGGGTAATGGTCCGGTTACCGGATAAAGGTTGTGCAAAAAGGAAAGTGGAATTGGTAACTGTTGCCGCCAAAAGCAGAAAAAATATACGCTTTAACGTAAGTTGCATAGTGAACCGAATTTTCAATAAATATACTTGCTTCATTCCGGATGCGCACAAATAGGAATTACCGTTTATGTATTTGGGTCTTCCTGCTAAACCTGTGTTGCTGGTCATGTAATACCAGGGATGCAGCAGATGCCGGTTATTTTTGTTACAATGAATCAACCGGCATTGCCAGCCTGGATCCTGCATTTGCAAAAAACCAGAGTATCATGTGGGCGGTGCACCAACTTTACAATACACTGGTGGAAGTGGACAGCAACCTGCAAATCAAACCCTCATTGGCAACCCGGTGGGAGATCAGTGAAGATGGATTGGTGTATCGGTTTTTTCTAAGACCCGATGTTGTCTTTCACAATGATCCCTGTTTTCCTGGGGGTAAAGGCAGGAGTATGCTGGCCTCAGACGTAGCGTATAGCCTGCAACGGATTATGAACCCTTCAACAGCGAGCAGCGGAGCCTGGATATTTAATGATAGAGTGAAAGAGAAAGGAGGTTTTGTAGCTGTAAATGATACTATACTGGAAGTGCATTTGATCGCTCCATTTCCCCCGATTCTTGGCATATTAAGTATGCAGTATTGTTCTGTATTGCCAAAGGAGGCGGTGGATTTTTATGGCCCTGATTTCAGATCACATCCGGTTGGAACGGGGCCGTTTCAGTTTGTTGCACTGGAAGAGGGACAGGCGCTATTAATGAAACGAAATCCATCCTACTTTGAAACGGATGAGAATGGCAGACAGTTACCCTACCTGCGTGGAATTAAAATCAGTTTTAATGACAGCAAGGCTACTGAGTTTTTATTATTCCGCCAGGGTAAACTGCATTTTGTGAATGATATTGATGCTTCCTTCAAAGATGAGATACTGACAAAAATGGGAGGTTTGCGAAAAAACTGGGAAGGCAAAATCATACTTAATAAACATGCTTATCTGAATATTGAATACCTGGGTATACTGGTAGATAGTAATAATGCACTCGTTAAATCTTCTCCACTTCGCAACAGAGCTATCCGACAGGCGCTGAACTATAGTTTCGACCGGCGGAAACTAATGCTTTACTTGAGAAACTCCATTGGGATTCCTGCTGAATCCGGGTTTGTTCCAGCCGGACTTCCATCTTTTGATTCACTTAAAGTTCGGGGTTACCGATTTGATCCGATTAAAGCGCGAAAACTTTTAGAGGATGCCGGGTTTCCAGGTGGAAAGGGATTACCTGAAATAAAATTACTGACTGTTCCCATTTACAGTGAACTGGCAAGTTATATTGTACGCGAATGGCAGGAAATTGGCATACCCGTTAAAGTGGAAGTTGTACAGAAAAGTTTTCTGTTGGAACAGACAGCTCAATCGCAGGCATTGTTTTTCAGGGGGAGCTGGATTGCTGATTATCCGGATGCAGAAAATTACCTCAGTGTTTTTTATGGAAAAAATCCTGCACCACCCAATTATACGCGTTACCATAATCCTGCTTTTGACCGTATGTATGAAAAATCATTAACAGAAACGAACGATAGTTTGCGTTTTGAACTTTACCGGCAAATGGATCGGATGATTCTTGAAGATGCCCCAGTGGTGCCGCTTTGGTACGATGAGGTGATTCATCTTGTTCAACCTTTTGTTAAAAATTTTGAACCAAACTCACTCAATTTACTGGAACTGAGAAGAGTGGAAATTAACGATAACTAATTTCAAATTAGTGTATCTTTGACCTTCAATATTTTCAACATTCAGAGATGACGGTTATTTTAATTTTCTTTTTTTCTCATTGGTTTTTGTCCCTGTTCTTTCACACATTCTTCCTGCATCGGTTCGCTTCCCATCAGATGTATACTACCAGTAAAGGCTGGGAGCGCATGTTTTACCTGATGACCTGGTTTACGCAGGGATCTTCCTATCTGGTTCCGCGTGCGTATGGTGTAATGCATCGCATGCATCATACCTACAGTGATACAGAAAAAGATCCGCACAGTCCACACTTCTTTAAAGATGTTTGGGGCATGATGATGCATACACGGAACATTTACAACAGTTTTGTAACTCGTACAAATATGCCGGATGCAGAGTTTACCAGTTCCTATCTACCGGTTTGGGAAAAACTGGATCGTTTTGCCGATCACTGGCTTACGCGTTTAAGCTTTGGAGTAGCGTA
>JALOMU010000410.1 GCA_025455285.1 Flavihumibacter sp. | reverse complement strand
ACATTTTTCCAATAGCTGGTGCAGGATAAAAAGGAACAAACAGCTGCCGAAAAGAAAAAACTCTTTTTTCATATCAAAAAGCAGCCATAAAAACAAAGAATAAGATTACCAGGAGCACCGGGGAGAGCAATAACAGCAGCAGCAGAACAGGTAGCTTAACTATAAACACAAGGATTTGAACCAGCATGGGTTGTTCTCTATCAGGCTTCATCCAGTTTGCCGCCTTATTATACAATTTCCGGATGCCCGATTTGATTTCGTCCAGGAAACTTTCGTCTTCGTCTAATAATGGCTTTTCATCCATAGATCAAACTTACCATTATCTGCTGTACCCATCAATCTAAAACGAAAAAGCACCTCATCTGAGGTGCTTTTGCGGACCGGACGGGACTCGAACCCGCGACCTCCGCCGTGACAGGGCGGCATTCTAACCAACTGAACTACCGATCCTTCCAACAACCTGAAACTCCGTGATTTAGATCCCTTTGTTTCAAATTGGGATGGCAAAGATAAAGGGATTTCCCAATTCAAAACAAAACTTTTCCTAAAAATTTTTCAACCCTTAATTTTACACCATAACTGATAGTATGCCAGAGAATAAAAACCGACAGTTTTTAGATTTTGAAAAACCTATTAAGGATCTGTTTGATGAAATTGAAAAGCAAAAGCTTTCATCCGAAAAAACGAAAATTGATAATTCCGACTACATAAAAAAACTCGAAGACCAGGTACTGGAAACCCGCCGTCAGATCACTGAAAACCTGACCAGCTGGCAAAAGGTCCAGCTCAGCAGGCACCCTGACCGTCCCTATACCCTGAAGTACATCCAGAAGATGACCACCAATTTCGTGGAGCTTCATGGAGATCGAAATGTAAAGGATGACAAAGCCATGGTTGGCGGATTTGCCCAACTGGATGGCGAAACCGTGATGTTCATAGGTCAGCAAAAAGGTATCAACACCAAAATGCGCCAGCTCAGAAACTTTGGTATGGCCAATCCGGAGGGCTATCGCAAAGCACTCAGACTGATGCGCCTCGCAGAAAAATTCAACAAACCGATTGTTACACTAATAGATACCCCGGGTGCGTATCCCGGACTAGAAGCCGAAGAACGTGGTCAGGGAGAAGCCATCGCACGCAATATCTATGAAATGATGCGCCTCAAAGTACCGGTGATTTGTGTTGTAATAGGCGAAGGAGCCTCTGGTGGTGCCCTCGGGATTGGAGTAGGAGATCGCGTGTTCATGTTGCAGAACTCCTGGTATACCGTAATCTCTCCTGAAAACTGTTCCTCCATTCTCTGGAGAAGCTGGGCTCAAAAAGAAAAGGCCGCCGATGAATTGAAACTTACTCCCGATCATATGGTCTCCTTTGGCCTGGTAGATGGCATCGTTCCAGAACCTATTGGTGGTGCACACTGGGATTATACAGAGGCCGCGGCTAATCTTAAAAAAGTGCTGATTGAAACCCTGAAGAATATTAAACAGGTGCCCGCAGAAGAGCGGGTGCGTTTGCGCATCGAGAAGTACAGTAAAATGGGCTTCTGGGATGAATTGCCGGTTTAATTATTCCTCATCAATCAACTTTTTACTTTTTAAAAATGAATCTTAGACAATCTCTTCGTGGTACCGGTGTAGCTATTGTAACTCCTTTTACAGCTACCGGTGAAGTCGACTATGCAGCACTTGAAAACCTGATTAATTTTCAATTAGGTAATGGTGTCAATTATATTGTAACCCTGGGCACTACCGGGGAAACGCCCACACTCAGCAAGGAAGAAAAAAAAGAAATTATCCTTTTCACGTATGAGAAAGTTGCCGGTCGCGCTCCTTTAGTAGTAGGAGTAGGTGGTAACAACACACAGGAACTCGTGAAAGACCTGGCCAGCCTACCGCTTGATAAAGCAGCTGCGGTACTGAGTGCTTGTCCTTATTACAACAAACCTTCCCAGGAAGGAATTTTCCAACACTATAAAGTGCTGGCGGCAGCATCTCCCAAGCCGGTTATCCTGTACAATGTTCCTGGCAGAACGGGGCGCAATATGGAAGCTTCCACTACGGTTCGCCTGGCACATGAAGTTCCCAATATTGCAGGTATTAAAGAAGCCGCGAACAACCTGCCACAGTGCATGCACATCCTTAAAAACCGTCCGGATCATTTCCTGGTTTGCAGTGGTGATGACGATCTCGTAATGCCACAACTTTCCCTTGGTATGGATGGTGTGATCAGTGTGATTGCTAACACACTTCCAAAACTGTTTACAGAGATGGTGAATGCCGGATTGGCTTTTGATTTTGCCAAAGCAAAAAGTATCAATGATCAGTTGCTGGAAGCATATTACCTGCTGTTTGCTGAGAACAATCCTGCAGGCGTGAAAGCATTTTTGGCCGAGCAGGGATTGATCACCAACACCCTGCGATTGCCACTGGTTCCACTTAGTGCTGAGCTGCAGCAAAAAGTGGCAGCTTATTTAAAACAATTGTCCTGATGCTTAGAGGCGGACTGGCACTTTTGCTGCTCCTTTACTTTTCAGGTGCGAATGCCCAGTTTTCAACTGCAAGTCCGCAGGTTCAGATAATGGATTCGAGCTTCCCGATCAAGTCGCTTGGTCGGGAACGCCGGATCTGGATCTATTTACCCTCCGACTATGCCAGCTCCGGTAAACGATACCCGGTGCTCTATATGCACGATGCACAAAACCTTTTTGATGCAGCTACATCCTTTGCCGGTGAGTGGGGGGTAGATGAAGAACTGGACCGGATGAAACTCCCAATGATTGTTGTTGGTATCGATAATGGCGGGATGAAACGCATGAATGAATACAATCCCGAAGATCATGAGCGTTTTGGAAAAGGAGAGGGCAG
>JALOMU010000409.1 GCA_025455285.1 Flavihumibacter sp. | reverse complement strand
ATTGATGTAGTTGATCATATCCTCCTCATTCGACTGGCGGCAGAATTCATAGCTGGGGCGAAAACGCAACATAAATGTCTGAAGGGAATCCCCTTTTAAGCCTGTATAGCGCTGCACAAAGGATCGGGAGAACCGGTAATCAACATATTCAACGCGCTCATTCTCGAGGAGTTTTTTCTTGAGTTCCCGTTCCTGGCGGTTTTTGGAGGAGAAAAAGCTAGCCGGACTCAACACAATTCCGAAACCGGATTGCGGGGTATTCCTCCCTGTAATTCCTGGAAGCGGTTCATCGAGTATATGGCGGTAAGCTTCTCTTCGTTCCAGGGAATCGGTGCTGTAATCTCTTTCAGTAACCACCACCGTTTTAAGGAGGTTGTAGCGTTGTTTCAGGGAGATATCATACCCTGTAACAAACATGTGAAACTCCACCTTCAGGGTATCTGGTACATATCCAATAGCAGAAAAAACAATACGATGACCTTCAGCTGCAGGAATGCTGTATCTCCCTGTTTTTGATACCGTCGTTGTTTGATTGGTATTCAGATTTACCAGGAATACATCCTGTAAGACAGAATCTGTTTGGGCATCAAAAACTGTCCCGGATAGTTGTTGCTGTGCAGCAGTAGAAAGGAAGCAACCCATTCCAAAAAAGACAAAAAGGCTAAGTCGAAAGGCATTCATGGTTAAAGTTAATGAGCAAGCTGAATGGATGTTGCTGTTAGCCTGAAAACATTTGTTAATCATTCTTAATATGAAGAGCGCGGTAGAATTTTTCCTGATTTCGTAAATGGTTGCGGGTTTATTTTAAGTTAAGGATATTCTTTACCGGACTGAAATCCTTATCAGTATTGTATTTGGTCAAAACATGGAATAAAATGCCAATATAAAAAACCTGCAGCATTTTTTGCCAATTATGTAAACAAGAGGGTACATGCCAGCGGTAATTTTGCATCCTAAAGTTGAAATGTGCGGATTTTTTTATTCCTTGTATTCCTGTTGTACCAAGGCTCAATAGTAGCGCAGCAAAAGCATACCCGTTCTGTTGTAAGAGGATTTGTTTACGATTCTGAAAGAAAGCCATTATTGTTTGCAACAGTACGGATCGAGGACCTGGATCTTTCTACTGCCACCAATGATAAGGGTGCTTTTATGCTGCAGTTGCCTCTTGCATTGTCAACTTTAAAAGAGCCGCTACAGCTCACCGTTAGTCATATCGGAAAGGAAACTCAACTGGTTCAGCTTACATCATCTCTGAGTGCAGCATTGGTGATTGTTTTAAAAGATCGTTCACTGGCACTTCCGGAAGTGGAATTTGCAGCCAAACGGAACAGCACCCGGAACTCAAATTCATCCATCATTTTTAACAGAGATGCTATAGAACAATCGCAGGCACTCAGCATCGCCGATGTATTACAATATTTACCTGGAAAAACCGTAACACCACCCAATGTGATGGACAAAATGAACATCACATTGCGGTCGGTGGCTGAAGGTACCCACCAGTTGAACAATGCATTTGGAACTTCGCTGGTGCTTGATGGCACTGCCATATCCAATAATGCGAATATCCAGGCAGTTAATATTGCAAGAAATGGGGTAGGTAGCACAGGTCAAATAGGGATCGGCGGCAATCGTACCAGTAACACGAATGATTTTGCCAATAATGGTATTGATCTCCGGCAACTATCAGTTGAGAGCATTGAGTCCATTGAAGTCATCTCCGGTGTGGCTTCTGCCCGTTATGGAGATTTTACAGATGGTGCAATTATTATTAACCGGCAGGCGGGTGTTTCGCCACTTCGGGTAGGGGTAAGAGTTAGGCAGAGTACCTACAATGTAAGTGTGAGCAAGGGGTTGTCGCTCGGAAAGTGGGGCAGTCTCAACCTGGGAGGAGATTATCTCAGCAGCCAGGAAGATCCCCGGGATAAACTCAAATCCTATGAAAGGGTAAATGGTAGTATCGCCTGGACTATTGGAGGAGGAAAACGCAATCGCTTCAAAAATACCCTGAGCCTTGATGCCAATACCAATTTTGATCAGCTGCGCAGAGACCCGGATGATGGTGACCAGAGTGCAGCCCGATTCAAGAACAGTTCATTTCGATTTAATAATCGCTTCTCTTTAAACCTGCGGAATTTTTTTATAGATCAGGTATCGGCTTCTGTTAGTTATGACTGGGGCAGACAGGAATCCTACGACCAGGTTTATCTCAACACTACTACTATCCGGCAGTTAACCCAGGCTATGGAAACCGGTATTAATGAAGGTTATTTTGTTCCCGGTTTTTACCTGGCTACCAGGCACCTGATCGGAACACCAGTTAATGGATCAGCCAGGCTGGATCTGACCAAACAATTTCATACGGGTAAACTGCTTCACTCGGTTGTGCTGGGAGGTAATATTCAGTACAGTGGGAATAAAGGTCCCGGTTTGCTGATTGACCCTGAAAGACCCCGGTTTTCCTCTACTGATGGAATCATGAACCGTCCCAACACCTATCAGCGTAATTTATATACACAAACGTATGGAGGCGCTTACCTGGAAGATCGGATTACAACCCGATTATTCAAAAGGGAATTGTCTGCCTCACTAGGACTGAGAGCTGATATGCAGAATGGATTCTTTCTGCTTTCACCAAGGCTTAGCAGCAGTTATGCACTGAGCAAAAAATGGAAATTTAAACTCGCCTATGGAAGAGCTACGAAAGCCCCCTCCATTTTACAGGTGAACCCGGGAGATGTATATTATGATATCCCTTTGGTAAGTTATTATACGAATAATCCAGCTGAGAACTATTACCTGGCTTATACGGAAGTGATCCGGGTACAAAACCTGGCACTGAAACCATATTCAAGTAATTCCGTGGAAACCGGCTT
>JALOMU010000408.1 GCA_025455285.1 Flavihumibacter sp. | reverse complement strand
AGAAAACCTCCGCCTGCAGGTAGGCTGTGAAGCACTTCGGAGAAACGATCTCGTTTCCTTTGGAAAGAAAATGTTTGCTTCCCATGTTGGTCTGAGTAAACTGTATGAAGTTTCCTGTCCCGAGTTGGATTACCTGGTAGAGCTGGCGCGACTCGAACACAGCATCATCGGTTCAAGAATGATGGGTGGTGGCTTTGGTGGCTGCACCATCAACCTGATCCGCAAGTCCTTTATTAATGAAGTGGTAGAACGCATCAGCGATGCCTATCAGCAGAAATTTTCTAAAACCCCAACACCTATCATCTGCCAGCTTTCTAACGGAACGGCTACTGTTTCTTCCTAATTGAAAAGAAATAGTATTTTGCCGCCAGATCATGCTGTCTGCAAAAGCTCAATATGCCATTCATGCCCTAACCTTCCTGGGAGAACATTACCAGCAAGGTTTCATTCCTATTAATCAAATTGCCGAGAAAAGAAAAATTCCTGCCAAATTTCTGGAAGCTATATTACTGGAACTCCGAAAAGCGGGTATACTTGGCAGTAAGGCTGGTAAAAATGGAGGTTACTACCTGCTCAAGCCGCCAAGAGAAATTCCCATGGTTACCATATTGCGACTGATGGATGGCCCCATTGCACTACTTCCCTGCGTGAGTAAGAAATTTTATGAACCCTGCCGGCTTTGTCCCTATCCGGAAGCCACCTGTAATATCAGGCTGATTTTCCTGGAAGTCAGAGATGCCACCCTGCAGGTGATCGAAGGTAAAACACTCCAGCACCTAATGCAGAATGATTATCAGGATCCAACCGATTTTGTTATTTAACAATTTATAATCTCTTGTTTACCAGAGGTATAAGCCTCTTTCTTCCATTTATCTAAAACATCTATTAAAACTATAGGAATTATCGTTAATAGTGTATAATTTTGGTCCGGTAAACAATCTGAGCAGCCCTCCTGCGTTTAAGTGGAACTGCTTAGCAGAAAAACACCTCTGAACTATGAGTAATGCGAGCGTAGCCCTTCCGTCGAACCTATTTTCCTCCCAGGAACAAAAAAAGGTGCAGGAAATCATTCAGCATTTCAATTCCCAGCAATTGCAATGGCTGGCCGGTTATCTGACTGGACTCCAGCACAGCAACCAGCAACTGCTTCAACTGATCAACCGGATCCCGGTACCACAGGAATCCATTACCACCGAACCCATTGCAGCACAGGATAGTATTACCGTGCTCTATGGTTCCAAAAGTGGTAACTCCAAAAAAGTAGCCAAAAACCTGCATGATAAACTGATTGCACGTGGATTTACCACTGTATTGCAGGACATGAACGCCTACCAGGGCAATCGCCTGAAGGACGAAAAATGGCTGCTCGTGGTAGTCAGCACCCACGGTGAAGGTGATCCTCCGCCCGCAGCGGAAGACCTGCATGCATTTATCAATAACAGGAAGGCGCCCGCACTGCCCAATACCAAATTTGCCGTGCTCGCTTTGGGAGATAAAAGTTATGCCAGCTATTGCCAGACTGGTCGCGATTTTGATAACCGCCTCGGTGCCCTGAAAGCAACCCGCCTGCTGGATCGTTTCGAAGCAGATGTGGATTATGAGGATACTGCCGAAGCCTGGATTGAAGCCGTAATTAATAAGGTACAGGAAAGCTTTGGCACTGCACAACCTGCAGTCAGCGCTATTACGCATGTGAATGGGAACGGGCAATTAAAAGAAGCCACCGTTACCTATAACCGAAAAAATCCTTTTGCCGCCACTGTGCTGGAGAATATTCAGTTGAACGGTCGTGGCTCCGCGAAACAAACCTACCACCTTGAGTTATCACTCGAAGGCAGCGGCCTGCAATACCAGCCGGGAGATACCCTTGGTGTTTGGGTGGAAAATCATTCCAGCCTGGTGGAAGGTCTGCTCGCCTATAAAAAATTCAATCCCGGGTACAACTTATTAATAAAGGATACGGATATCAGCCTTTTTGAGTTCCTTCAAAAACAGGCAGAGCTCACTACGGTGAGTGGCTCTTTCCTGGCAGCCTATTCAGCTTTCGTTGATGATCCGGCTCAGGCACATCAGTTGAATTCCATTCTCGCAGACAAACAGGCGCTTTCATCTTTCGTATATGGAAAGGATGTTTGGGATGTATTGCAGGAATTCCCCAGCACGCTCAATGAAGAACAGTTTGCTGCTATTTTATTACCCCTGCAGCCCAGGCTCTATTCCATCGCAAGTTCACTGGAAGCTCATCCCGAAGAAGTACACCTGACGGTTGGCCGCGTAGTCTATAACAACAACAACCGCGAACACAGGGGAGTGGCGTCCAATTTCATTGCAGATGTATTGCAACCCGGACAGCAGGTTTCCGTTTTCATTGATACCAATGAATCCTTCCGCCTTCCGGAAAACCCAGATACTCCTATTATTATGGTGGGACCCGGAACTGGTATTGCTCCCTTCCGCGCCTTTGTAGAACAGCGCGCTGAATCAGGTGCTTCCGGAAAAAGCTGGCTCTTCTTTGGGGATCAGCATTTCACTACCGATTTCCTGTATCAAACAGAATGGCAACGATTCCTCAAGCAGGGTAACCTGACGCTTATGAATACTGCCTTCTCAAGAGATACCGATAAAAAAATCTATGTACAACACCGGATGCAGCAACATGCGCAGGAACTCTATCAGTGGTTGCAGGAAGGCGCTCATTTTTATGTCTGCGGGGATGCCAAACGCATGGCCAAAGATGTGAAGCAAACACTTATCCAGATTGTGCAGGAACAGGGTCAACTAGAACCCGAAGCCGCGCAAGACTACGTAAAACAATTAGTGAAAACGGGTCGCTATCAGGAAGACACATATTGAAGTGAGAAGTGAGAAGTGAGAAGTAAGAAGTAAGAAGT
>JALOMU010000407.1 GCA_025455285.1 Flavihumibacter sp. | reverse complement strand
GAAATTGCCCTGATCAACCGGGAACTTATGAAAGAAGGAATTGATCTTTTCCAGGTATACACACCAGAAACCAGTCTTGAACAAACCTTCATGAACCTTATCAATCAGAATTAATATGAAACTTTTGACGGCGAGCCTTCAGGCTGAATGGACGAAAACCAAAAGATCCGCCGCCTGGTGGTTAATCATCACCGGCGGACTCCTTATTCCTGTTATTTTACTGATAGGCCGATTTTATAACCATGAACTCATTCCGGCTGAAAATGCTGCACCCATTGTATGGACGAAATTATATTCAAGAGCCTGGACCTATATGGGAAACCTGCTCCTTCCCATGGGCGTTATATTGGTTACCAGCCTTGTGGCACAGGTAGAAGTCCGGAATAACACCTGGAAACAACTTCATACAGCCCCACTGCCCTACAGCTTTATCTTCCTAAGCAAACTAACGGTAATACTTAGTCTGCTTTTACTTGGATTTGTTTTATTCAACCTGGCGACCTTTGGCATGATCACCTTGCCAGCAGTTTTTTATCAGGATGTATTTTTTCCCACAGCCCCCTTTCCATTCAAAAAGCTATTGATTGGGAATGCTAAATTTCTGCTGGATATGCTTCCAATAGTTGCACTTCAGTTCCTGCTGAGTCTGCAATTCCGAAATTTTCTAATACCCATTGGAGCCGGGTTTGGTCTCTATGTTGCTTCCATGATAGGTATGAACTGGAAATATGGGTATATACTCCCATATATATACAGCAGTTATGAATTTTCCGGTAAAACCACCATTGGAGACACACAGTTCAGTGTTCATTGGCTACCTGCAATATATTGCCTGCTTTTTACAGGTATCAGTTATATATTTTATCTTACCAAGGCAGATAAAACCTAAGCACTGCATGAAACAATCCATTAAAATTCTGCTGCACGCAGGATACTGGATATTGTACTTATTATTGATCAGCTGTTTCCTGATCATCCTTGGTGCCAGTTCCAAACAGCCCATCTCAACCACTTTTAAAATCATTGCATTTGAAAGTCCGTTACTTCTGATGACCATTCTTCCAGGCGTCCTCTGTTTTTACAGTTGTTATGCGGTTTTATTTCCCCGATGGTTAACACAACAAAGACTATTTCCTTTTTTTATAGGCATCCTCACTACTGCTCTTATCAGCGGAGTCATTCCCATTTTGTTGCTGTACTTACCCGGATTCCCCTGGAAAGTGACTGAAAGGTTCGATAAATGGCTGATTGTTTGGGGGATGCTCTCCCTTCTTGCCATTATTCACGGCGTTATCGGACTGGTTCTTCGCGGTTTCATCACCTGGTACGGAGAAATCAAAATAAAAGCGGACCTGGAAAAGAAAAACATGCAAACCGAACTCGCCTTAATAAAATCCCAACTCAATCCGCATTTCCTGTTCAATACCATCAATAACATTGATGTACTGATTGAAACAGATGCACCAAGGGCCTCTGTCTACCTGAATAAATTATCCGGGCTGCTTCGCTTTCTGCTCTATGAAGCACAGCCGGAGTGGATCCCGCTTGAAAAAGAAATCTGCTATATTGAACAATACCTGGATTTACAAAGAATCCGAACGGCCAATCCGGATTTCATTCAATTCAAGGTTACAGGAAACCCTGCCAACAGAACCATTGCACCGGTACTTTTTATCTCCTATATTGAAAATGCATTTAAACACGGTGAACAATTAAAAGCAACCAGTCCAATCATCATCAATATTGATATACTCGAGAACCATATCCATTTCTTGTGCAGAAATAACTATCGAAAACACAACACACCAGGTGATCATTCAGGACTTGGTAATGAATTATTGCGAAAAAGACTAGAGCTTCTCTATCCTGGAAGTTATGAGTTAAACATCACCAACCAGGATCAAACCTATTCTGTAGACCTGCTTATATTTGATCATGAACCTGGAATGCATAGTAGTGGAAGATGAGCCCCTGGCAATGGAGAGGCTCTGTACCTATATCTCGCGTTTCCCCTGGCTTAGCATCCGGGAGAAATTCTCAGATGGCGCATCGGCATTGGTTTATCTGCAATCACATTCCATTGATATTGTTTTTCTGGATATCAACCTGGGAGAACTTTCAGGCATTCAGCTCCTGGAAACTACGGGTAAAAAATTTGAAGTAATCCTCATTACCGCCTACTCAGACTATGCACTAAAAGGATACGATCTACAGGTTACAGATTATTTATTGAAACCCTATAGCTTTGAGCGCTTTGCCCAGGCAGTGGAAAAAGCAAGGAATAATCTTCACAAACCGACTGCACAGGAAAAAAAATGGCTGTTTATAAAATCCGCCCATCAGATTGAAAAAATCAACCTGGATGAACTCCTGTTTATCGAAGGTATGCGCGATTACCGTAAAATCCATTTGGCCAACAAGCGCAAAATCATGACCCTGCAAACCTTCCGTGAACTGGAAGAAGATCTTGCCGGCACCTCTATCTTCAGAGTACATAAATCCTACATGGTTTCCCTCAGCAAAATTGAGTCAATTGACAAAGAGGGTATCCGCATTGGATCTGTTACCATCCCCGTATCGGATACCTACCGTACAGCTTTTTTCAAATTATTAAAGGGTTGATATTTCAACTGGCCAAATACTTTCTGCGAACGGGTAAAGCTTTGTTATAGTTAAAAAGATGCTTTTTTAGACTGGGGTAGTTTCTGACCAGGTCCTTAACTTTGCAGCATGAACCTCGAATACAAAAATTTACTGCCGGCCAATTTTGATGCCGGCTCCCGTGTATGGATATATCAGAGTAACCGCCTTTTCGGTATGATGGAAGCTCTGGAAGTTGAAAAAACATTAACCGCATTCACCGATCAGTGGCAGGCTCATGGAGCACCCGTTAAAGG
>JALOMU010000406.1 GCA_025455285.1 Flavihumibacter sp. | reverse complement strand
ACCAGCATCCAATTCGAATTTTTGTTTCCGATGAAGAAACTTTCATTGTTGGAGTTTCGGGAAGTGATATAGGCAACAACCAGTAAAACAGCGAAATATGCGATCACGAATGTGAAAAGCAAAGTAGAGGACATGCGACAAAGATTTTATAAAATTGACACAATGTAAATAGGAATACGCTTACTTTGACACAATTATCTATGAATATAAAAGCAATTGCAGTTTTCTGCGGATCGCAGGCCGGCAATAACCCAATATTCGCGAAACACACAGCAGAACTGGGCAAATTGTTAGCTATGCTTCAGATCAAACTTGTGTACGGTGGAGGGAAAAAAGGATTGATGGGCATCATTGCAGATTCAGTGTTGGAACATGGCGGAGAAGTGATGGGAGTGATTCCCAAGGTATTAACCGAATGGGAACAGCAGCATACTGGGATAACAGAGTTGGCAGTAGTGCCCGACATGCATACCCGCAAACGAATGATGTATGAAATGAGTGATGCTGCTATTATTTTACCGGGAGGATTCGGCACCATGGATGAATTTTTTGAAATGCTCACCTGGAACCAGCTCAAGATTCACGATAAGAAAATATACCTGTTGAATTCAGGAGCTTATTACCAGCACCTGATTCTGTTTATGCGCCAGGCGGCCACTGAACAGTTTTTGTATGAACCCGTTGAGGACCGGATCATCGTGTGTGATAACCCGGTTGAATTGTTCAATAAGATTCAATAAGATCAGAATCCGGCATTGAATCCCACTGTCATGAAGATATTATTCCCATAAGGAGTACTGGGATTAGGCCAGGCTCCCTGCTTGTATAAGAGATCATATTGTGCCATAATAATCAGGCCACCGGCTCTGCCAGCTGGAAGGTAGGCACCTGCACCAGCTAATAAGGAAGGTAAAATCTTTCCATTAATGGATCTTTTCACCTGCTGTTGGGAGGTATAATCAATATTACTGCCCCAGATATAATTCATTTCCGGCTGTAATTGAATAAACCCTTGTTTAATTGGGTAAAATCGTCCAAACAGATTCATACCTGCAACACCAAAGCGGTCTTTTTCAACCAGGGTTCCATTAAAACGATATTTGCGTTGTGAAAACTGGCCATTTATACCAATACCAGCGGCAAAAAAATCATTGAAACGATACCCCAGTTGTGGAGAAATATTAACGAAGGTAAAGTTGCCAAAGCTCAAGGCAAAGTTTCCTCCAACAAAAAGCCGGCTTCTGTCAAATCCCTTAGGTGTTTCTTCTGCAGTCTCATCCTGTGCAAACAGGCTGCCTGTTATAAGGCAAAGACAGGTAAGCGCAAGTACGATTCTTTTCTTCATGGTTCAAATTTACTCTAAAAAGTTGGACAGAGAGATTGCCGGAGATTACCCTGGCCTTCACTGTAAAATCCATGTTTCATCAGAGAAAATTCAATAGCGCCGCGGGCACCGTTGTATTGTGCAAGAGAGGATGTGGTAACATCATAGGTGAAACTCATTCTGAAATTTTTCCATTGAAATCCGATCAGTGGAATCAGTGACTCTCCTACCCGGTAGTACATACCTCCGATCACCTGCGTTTCACCATCACCACTCAGATTGTAGTTGGCACTTAATCCGCCTACCAGTTCAGAAGCGCTCGCCTGGTTGGTATAATAAGCCATGGGGTTAACAATTACCTGCTGATTCAGTTTTACACTAGCATTCACAAAACCGATATAACGTGGAGCAAGGCGGTTGTCGAAACCCGTTTCGGTAAAAAATGTTTCCCTTGGCCGATTGATATGATGAACAGAAAAACCACCATTCACATAAAGATTTTCTGTTGGGAAATAGGCATAGTTCAGTCCCACCTGCATATCCATATAGCCGATACTGGTAGAATTGAAAGCCACATTGGTGGGCACACCTGCATCAAAGAAACCGGTAGCCTGATTGAATTGATCCGGAAATTTCAAACGGGTCGGATCAATGCGTTTATTCGCCCATCCAAGGTTAAAACCGGCTGAAAGTAAACTGGATAATCCAAGCATTTGGTGATAGGCGAGTGATCCATATACTTTGGTAGAAGTCAGGTTTCCGCTTCCGGCAACATCTCTCAGGATTACTCCACCTACACCCAGCCAGCCATTTTCAATGCGATCGCGCATGATCTGTGCATCTCCAAAAATGCTGATGGTTTTATAAGGCACATCCATCACGTTGATAAATTGACTCCGGTAATTAGCACCAATCCGAAAATCCGCATCCGGAATAAATCCGGTATTGGCAGGGTTGGTGGTTAGCGGAGAATTAAACCACTGCGAAAACCGGAGGTCCTGTGCATAACTCAGGTTCATTGTTAATAGCGCCAGCAGGCAGCAAAATCCGAAGCGCCACAAGTACATTCCACGTTTCATCATGCTACTTCTTTTTGTGTTAACGGATCAGGGTTATATCACCTTTTTTGGTGGTTCTGGTGCCATCAGTAAATTCAACTTCCAGTATATAGGCATAGGCATCCATCGGTTGTACGACACCGTTAAACCGACCATCCCATCCAAGTTTGGTGCTGTTAGATTCAAATACTTTCTGACCAAAGCGATTGAAGATCATGAATCGCATTCTGCCAATCCCAAATCCCCGAACAAAAATCACATTGTTGGGAGCTGATCCAAGCGGAGTGAAGGCATTTGGCAGATCCACTTTAGGAACGATCAATGCTTCTACCGGCAGGCAAAGGGTATCCGCACAACCAGACTGATTAACAGCAATCAGGCAGGCATCGTACTGACCGGTACGATTGTATTGATGCTCAATTGGCAACCTGCTTGCGGTACTCAGGGTTTCGCCATCTCCAAAATCCCAGGCAAATGCAATGGCATCTGCAGATGAGTTATTCCGGAAGATGGTGGGAGTATTTTCAATAGG
>JALOMU010000405.1 GCA_025455285.1 Flavihumibacter sp. | reverse complement strand
CTGGAAGACTACCGTAAATCGGTTCGTGCGCCTTTTAAACTTGGGATCCGGGTTGCTGCAGAAGAAGAACCCAATTTCCCCTTTTATACCTCCCGTTTAGGTATCAGGGCAAAAGATATCCTGGAATTTTATGTCGACCAGATCGAAGGATATGAAAATAAATTCCAGCTGAAGATGTTGCATATCTTCCTGAATAAGGGTATTAAAGACGATATCTATTACTGGTCAGAATTGAATAAGGTAATCAATCTCTATTGCCAGCTTAAAAAAATCTGCCCTGAACTGGACAGCATTAATATCGGTGGCGGCTTCCCAATCAAACACTCGTTAGGATTTGATTACGATTACCAGTTCATGATAAATGAAATTGTAAGTAATATTAAGGCTGCCTGCAAAAAGGCGAAAGTGCCCATGCCGAATATTTATACTGAATTTGGAAGTTATACGGTAGGGGAGAGCATGGCACATATCTATTCTGTTATAGCTCAGAAAACCCAGAATGATCGGGAGATCTGGTATATGATTGATTCTTCATTCATAACTACTCTACCCGATACCTGGGGGATTGGTGAGCGGTTCCTGTTACTGCCTATTAATAAATGGGATGAGGAGTACCAGCGAGTCGTACTGGGAGGAATCACCTGCGATTCGCATGATTATTACGATTCAGAGGAACATATCAACGAAGTATTTCTGCCCAAGGTTGGAACAGGGGAACCACTTTATCTAGGCTTCTTCCATACAGGTGCGTACCAGGACCAGATCAGTGGTTATGGCGGTATCAAACACTGTATGATTCCATCGCCTAAGCACATTATTGTTGGTCACGACAAAAATGGAAAACTGGTGGATTGGGTATATGCCAAAGAACAATCTGCTCAGAGTATGCTTAAAATACTTGGGTATTGATTAATTTTTGTGAAATAGTTAAAGGGCCTGGTCATAAGGTCCTTTTTTAATTCCCCAATACTAAAGTCCCGTGTTTTAACGCTTAGAGCTTGGCTCAAAACTTGCTAATTTTAGTTTATAACCGACTTTATGCGAAATTTCCTGATGGCCTTTCTGGCTTTTCTACCTGTATCCCTGATGGCACAAGGCTGGCAACTGGTAGGTTTTGGTGGAGTGGCCAATTACCAGGGTGATCTGCAGGACCGGAGATTTACCACCCAACAGGCCCAAATTGCACTCGGATTGGGCATACAATATGATATTAACAAATATTTTTCGGTTCGGGGGATGGCCAATTATGGCAGAATTAGTGCCGATGACCGATTCAACAAAGATGCCGGCTTGCGAAACCGTAACCTGAATTTTAAGAGCCAGATCCTGGAGGGAAGCATTCAGGGTGTATTTCGGTTTATGGACCTGGAAACAAAAAATTGGTCGCCCTACCTGATAGCAGGTGTAGGTGTATTTGGATTTGATCCTTACACCTATGATACGCTTGGAAACAAATTTTATCTCCAGCCATTGGGTACGGAAGGGCAGGGGCTGGCTGCATATCCAGATAGGGAGTTTTACAAACGGGTTCAGCTGGTTATTCCATTCGGTGGTGGTGTGATGTTAAGAGTAAACGAGCGAATTACGCTGGGTTACGAAGTTGGACTGCGTAAAACATTTACAGATTATCTGGATGATGTAAGTACTACTTATGCTGATCCGGATCAATTACTGGCAGCCCGGGGGCCTCTTGCAGTTCAACTGGCCTATCGCAGTGATGAACTAAAAAATGGAAGCGCCAATCCGAATTACCCCACAGGCTCTGTTCGCGGCGGACCGGAATTTAAAGACTGGTATTATTTCCAGGGAATCACTGTAAATTTCCGGTTGGGAAATGGAGGCCGCTCCGGATATAATGGTAAATCCATGGGACGGCAACTCGATTGTCCGCGTAATATTTACTAAATATGAAACTTCGTTTGTTCTTCAGCGTTATCGGCGCTTTGGTGCTGAATCTTTCTGTATCTGCCCAACAACCTAAGACCTTGTTATGGCAGGTCAGTGGAAACGGATTAAGCAAGCCTTCTTTTGTATTTGGTACCATGCACTTACTCTGTTCGGCGGAAGAGATGATGAGTGATAGCTTGCTGTCGGTGTTATCCAGATCGGAGCAGGTATTCTTCGAAATTGATATGGATAACCAGGGCGAAATGCTGGGTGTTTTCAAATTCATCCGGATGAAGGATAACAAAAAAATCGGCGACCTGCTTAGTCCGGATGAATATCAACGGGTTAAAACCTATTTCTCCAATAACAAAACAGTTTTGCCACTTAGCATGATGGAGCGATTCAAACCTTATTTTGTAGCTGCCATGCTAAGTGAAGCCAAAATGCCCTGCGGTACCAAAACGGGTATGGAGGAGCTAATCCTTAAACAGGCAAAGAAAGAAGGAAAACCCATCAGCGGGTTGGAAACAATTGAATTCCAGGCCAGCGTCTTCGACAGTATTCCTTATGAAGAACAAGCGAAAGAATTATTGAAAGCGATTGATGAAGAAGCTAAACAGGACAGTTTTACCAACAGAATGGCAGCCATCTATTTAGCTCAGGATCTGGACCAGATTGAACAATTAACCCTGGATGAGGAGGGAGGAGTAAGTTCCTATCTCGAACTCTTTTTATATGGTAGAAATGCTAATTGGATCCCGGCAATGGAGGCAGCCATGAAAAAACAACCGGCTTTGTTTGCCATAGGCGCGGCACACCTGCCGGGCGATAAAGGTGTATTGAACTTATTAAAGAAAGCCGGTTACAAGGTTGAACCAGTACCGAATCCGGTCCGGAAATAAAATTGCCCACAAAAAAGCCTCCCACCGGGAGGCCTGTATTTTCTCACGTCTCACATCTGACGTCTCACGTTTCACTTTTTAAATCTCACTTCACCTCTTCCAGTCCACTGAAGAAAAACGCACCTTCAATCGC
>JALOMU010000404.1 GCA_025455285.1 Flavihumibacter sp. | reverse complement strand
CATACGGATCACTCATTTTAAACCAGGGAAGATGCTGGATCACTTTATCATCCCAACGAATTTTTCCATCCTCCACCAGTAATCCTAATGAAGTAGCTGTAAAGGCTTTACTGTTGGAGGCAATTAAAAAAAGGGTCTGATCATCTACCTTGTCACTGGTACCCATCCGTTTTACACCATAGCCTTTCGACAGCACAACTTTTCCATCCTTGACAATAGCAACACCTACTCCCGGTACATTCAGGGAACTGATGACCTTATTTATATACGCATCAATACCGGGGGGTAAGGCCGGTTGTTTTTTCTGACTAAATGAAAACAGGGAGGCATAAAAAATACCTGCCAGTAGTAGGAGCATTTGCCGGCCATTATTCATACAATGAGTTTTCAGTTGAACCTTATTTTTTCAATAGTTGTCGCGATAGAAATTCAGCCACCGCATTGTTCACTATGAGTTGATTATGATAGCGCATCCAGTGGTGGGTTTCATCCGGAATGACCAGGCTTTCATAGGATTTACCTGTCTGCTGAAAGCGCCGAACCAGGTCTGCAGTTTCAAAAAAAGGAACATTTCCATCATCATCACCATGAATAAACAAAACAGGAGAAGTCCATTGTTTAACCCAGGAAACAGGTGAAGACTGCCAGATAATTTTTTTTGCATAAGCAGCATCGGGCGCCTGTTCACCATCAAGTGAAGGATAGTCTTCCCGGTTGGTATGAACACCATGAATATCTACACCTGCTTTAAATATTTTAGAATCTCTTCCCAAGGCCAAAGCAACCAGGTAACCTCCGTAAGATCCACCATAAGTGCCGATTAGGGCCGGATCCACAAAGGATTGTTTTGCCAGCCAGTCGCCAGCGGCTTTCACATCCAGGTATTCCGACGCTCCATAACTCCCCCAGTTGGGTGGATACTGAAACTCATATCCATACCCGATGCCTAAGCGGTAATTGACAGATAGTACTACAAAACCCTGGCTTGCCAGGTATTGATTCAGTGCATAGGTATTCGAGTAATAATCTCCATAATGCCAACCTAATAACATTTGCCGCTGCGGACCTCCATGTATAAAAACCACAGCTGGTCTTCTTGCCTCTTTATTTCCAGGAGGTTCGAATATTTGTCCATACACCAGTACACCATCGGAAGCCCTGAAACTCACCGGTTTTGGTTCTACCAATTTGGAAACAGGAAATCCTGATGGTATTTTGGAAGCACCGACAAGATTTGCTTTTCCACCAGTAAATGGCATAACTGCAACTATCCCTGGCCGTTGGACTGTTGCACTGATAAAAGCGATATGTTGCTGATCTCCGGTGATTACCGGTAAGGCTTCAATTCCTTTACCCGGAGTTAATACTTCAACAGCAGGTTGATCTACCGGAATCTTAACCAGGTGCCTGCGATGCAGGTCATCCTTTTCCGGACCTGTATTGGCAGCCGCCACCAACCATTTGCGATCGGGGCTCAGTCGGATATGCTCCAGCATATAATTCCCCTTTGTAAGCAGCAGGGGCTCTCCTCCCTTAGCAGGAATTGAATAAAGATGTGGCCATCCATCCATAAAGGATACAAAAACAATTCGATCCTGATCGGCCCAATGCAGGTTAGGCCCACCCTGTGTACCTGGGTAAGAGCCTCTCAACGTGCGGGGTGCCGTCCATATTTTCTGAGCTTTTCCTGTTGCCGGATCAGCCACCATGATAGACCATGCCTGGTGCCGCCGAACCGTTATGGAATCAGGACGCCCACCGGTAGCAGTACGCCTGATAAATACAACTTGTTTACCATCTGGTGACCACCTTGGTGATACATCCCTGGCAACTGCTGGTGCAATCCATTGAATGGGTTGAATGGAATCTTTATAAATGCCGATAAAAGAATGAGTCCGG
Organism: Flavihumibacter sp.; assembly: GCA_025455285.1. GTDB lineage: Bacteria > Bacteroidota > Bacteroidia > Chitinophagales > Chitinophagaceae > Flavihumibacter. The sequence goes on along the minus strand of JALOMU010000404.1, from coordinate 3,558 downwards.
CGATTTGCTACAAACAAAATACGTTTGCCACCTGGCTCATAACTGTATTGGCTAACCGAACCTTTGGTAAAGAATTTTCGAACAGGTTTGGAACTCCCATCGATGGGACTTTCCCACAGCGCTCCATTTTTCTCATACAACACAAACTGACCTGAAGGATCAATTACCGGTTCAGTTCCTTCATCCAGTATTGTTGGTTGTCCACCTTCAAAAGGAAGGCTCATCACCTGCACCTTTGGGGTTGCAGGTGATGAGGAAGGATTCCTTGGTATCGTTTCGTCAAAGGCTCCATAATCACCTCCGCGAACAAAAACAATCCATTTGCCATCAGAAGAGATGCGAATACAACTTAGTTCTAATCCCTCATCCAGGTCAAAGGCTGTTCTTTTTTTCAAGTCAAATTCCGGTCCTTCTGCTACATAGATATTCCTTTTCCCCTGCTCATTCAATGCCACGGCAATTCTGGAACCCGTTGCTGCTGCAGACAGTTCAGAAGGAAACGGATAGGAAGTAACCGATTCCATGGTAAAGTCCTGTGCAAATACAGCCAGTGACGCAACCAGGAACCCGATTAGTATCAGGCCTTTTATGCTCATTACTCAATTATGGTTTGTCAAATGCCAGGCGTTCATCCAATAAATGTATTGAGCACCGCACCTTCCGGCAATTCAAAATCCTTGTAATTATAATCAAACCGCCGGCCATCCACCCAGGATTCCGGATGCAGGAACATGGCAACATATTTTTCTTTGGCAATAAGTTCCAGCGTTATGTTAGCTTCTCCTACACTTACAGAAGGGTCACTTAAATAGGTATCTCTGTCTGCTGCAGATACACCCATTTTATTCATGTGGGCAGCAATGCCAGCCAGATAGGCTGCATAAGCCCTGGGTTTGTTATCCCCCCTGAATGCTGCTTCTGCTTCAATGAACTTCAGTTCAGCATAGGTTACCAATGCCAATGGTGCATTGCCCCTGGAATAATAACCATTTACAGAAAGATAGGATTCTTCATCATCTGTACCTGTTCCGATTCGGCCAGCACCATTTGCTGTACCCCGATAATCTCCAAACTGGGTTAATGTCGCAATCAATGGCAAACGCGGATCTTCTACACCAAAACTGGTACCATCCAACGCATCCACAAACTGCTCACTTAACCAGCCGTCCAACAGTAATACAGTATTATTATACGCCACCTGGTTCCAGGGACTGCGACCACGGAATACCGTCATCATGGCATCATCTGAATTAGATGCATAGGCACTGTTCAGTTCTGTAAGAACATTACCCGCATTGTAGGAAGCCTTTCGCGTAAGCTGGTTCATAAACCGGGCTTTTAATGCATGAGCTGTTTTAATCCAGGCTTCCACATTCCCACCATGGATCACATCACTGGCTGCATCCAGGTTTAAGCTGGCACCTGTTTTCTGTAATTCTGCAATGCCTTCATCCAGCAGCGTCATTGAAGTAGTATGCAGGGTCGCCTGGTCATCGAATTTGGGAATCAATAATTCGCCACCTTTCAATGCTTCACTATATGGGACATCACCAAATGAATTTACCAGCATATTCAGGTTATAAGCCATCATGATTTTACCTACTCCAACATGATGATAGGCATTAACCTCTGTTGCCTTAGTCAGCATTTGCTGAATGTTCATCATGGTTGAATAGATGGCGGTCCAGGACGTAGAATAATCTACTTCATTGTAAATATCGGTATCACTTCCTTTGGCACTGGAAGCCTGGTACTGCATAAAGTATGAGGCAGTATAACCCATCCGGTATACATTGAAACCGGTATTATAGGTGTTCTGTGCAAGCAAGCCATTCAATGGAGGATCCGTAACCAGGTTTGGGTTATCTAGTTTATCCAGGTACTTACTACACCCGGTTAATCCAATAAAAAGAAGGCCTGTATATAATAATTGATGGATTCGTTTCATGGTTACCTGTTTTAGAAATTAAGATTGAGTGAAACAAGATAACTCCGGGTAGCAGGATAGGTAAATCCGGAGAAACCATCTGCTACACTTCCGGAACTGGTTGAACTAGCTTCAGGATCAAATCCGCTCCACTTTGTGTTAATCCAAAGATTGTTTCCGGTAAAAGTTACTGTTGCACCAGTCAGGAAGCCTGATTTACTAACAATATCAGCCGGTATGGTATATCCAAGGCTCAGATTGCGAAGTCTTACCCAGGAAGCATCTTCAACAAATGTTTCAGATGCACCGCGGTAAATATTCCGATAATAACCATTGCCATAATTCACACCATCCGGTCCGATTCCCTGTCCTAACCACACTGGTTTGGTATTAGGACTTCCATCTGCCAGAACTCCATCAAACACGATGATATCATTCCGGTTTTCAGATCCTTTATGAGTAAGGAAAGCAGCAAGGAAATTAGCCAGCTGGTTGTAACGGTATACTCCTTGTTGTGTATCAAACAGGAAGGATAAACTCAGGCCTTTATACCGGAAAGTACTTCCAAAACTTCCAATCCACCTGGGTTGAGAATTACCAAGATATTGTTGTTTGGATGCCGGGTTTAATACAGGGAATCCATTTGCGCCTATAACCATTGGTAAATCTTTTTCCAGGATGGCAGGATTTTCCGTTTTATCACCATAATAACGCTGATAGGTCCTGCCAAAGAGGGCTCCAACCGGATATCCCGGAATATATTTTTGAGTAACCGATGAACTCAGGTATCCAAACTGGCTGGCAATTGCAATTTCCGTGAGTCCCGGATAAATGGACAATACCGTGTTCTTGTTAGAGGTGAAGTTCACACGCGCATCCCAGGAGAAATTTCTTGTCTGAACAGGTGTTCCGGATAAACTGATTTCAACACCCTTGTTACGAATACTGCCACTGTTCAGATAAATCTGATCATATCCACTGGTTACCGGCACTTTTACCGGAATGATCAGGTCCTTACTTGTGTTGTTATAATACGTAAAATCAATGCCTAACCGATTTTGCAGAAACTTCAACTCCAGGCCTCCTTCATAGGAAGTGGTAAACTCCGGACGGAGATTAGGATCTCCGGTCTGCGTAGAAAGGAAGAAAGGAATCACATTATTATTAAGGGGTGAACCAAGATTGAATCCGGAGCTGGTTGCATAAGGAACTGCGTCCTTACCAATTTTGGCAACGGATACTCTCGCCTTACCAAAACTGAACCAATCCGGCAAATTGAATGTCTCAGAGAAGATATAACTCAAACTTGCAGACGGATAGCTGAAAGAACGATTGTCCTTAGACAACGTTGAAGTGAAGTCATTCCTGTACGTCAGCGTCATATACAGGTAATTCTTCCAACTTAATGTCCAGTCAGCAAACAGACCGATGATCCGATATTCTCTAAGGGAATTGGAACCAGTTACCCGCTTGGCATTATTGAGATTGTAAAAATTGGGAACAACCAGGGTATCGCCGTTAGCATAAACTGTGCTTCTTTTAGTTGCAAACAGATCATGTCCAACTTTCAGGGAAGACTGTAAATGCTGTCCGATTTTATTCTTGAAATTCAACATTAAGGTTGAGTTCAG
>JALOMU010000403.1 GCA_025455285.1 Flavihumibacter sp. | reverse complement strand
AAGAAGTTCAGGTAAAGGGCCAGAAAATTACATATAAGGCAATTGCAGGCACTTTACCGGTATGGAATGAACAGGGAAAAGCAATAGCCGGACTCTTTTACACGTATTATGAGCGAACCGATATTAAGGACAGAGCCACCCGGCCACTGGTATTTTCATTTAATGGAGGCCCGGGTTCTGCCTCCGTGTGGATGCATCTTGCTTATACGGGCCCAAAAATCCTCCACATTGACGATGAGGGCTATCCATTGCAACCTTATGGATTCAAGGACAATCCCCACAGTATCCTGGATGTGGCGGATATCGTCTTCATTGACCCCGTAAATACGGGCTTCTCCAGGATAGTGGATTCCACGGTGCCCAAATCAACTTTCTTTGGTGTGCAGGCAGATATCAAATACCTGGCGGGATGGATTAACAGCTTTCTATCCCGTTACCAGCGTTGGGCCTCACCCAAATACCTGATTGGTGAAAGTTATGGCACTACCCGGGTATCCGGACTTGCACGCGAACTCCAGGAAGCACAATGGATTTACCTGAATGGCGTAATCCTGGTATCTCCTACCGAACTGGGTATTGAAAGAGGAACTGCTACGGATGCCGCATTGCGACTGCCTTATTATGCAGCCACTGCCTGGTATCATAAAAAACTGCCGGCAGATCTACAGCAAAAGGACCTGTTGCAAATGCTTCCTGAAGTGGAAGAATTTACTATGCGAGAAGTATTGCCTGCCATCCATAGAGGCGGACAATTAAGCAGTGCTGAAAAAAAATCTATTGCGGCTCGTATGGCCAGGTATTCCGGCATTGCTGAACAGGTTTGGTTACAGCATAACCTGGATCTGCCGGTTAATTTTTTCTGGAAAGAATTAATGCGCGATAAAGGATTTACCATCGGGCGACTGGATTCCCGGTACCTGGGCATCGACCGGAAAGAGGCAGGAGACCGCCCCGATTACAATGCCGAATTAAATTCCTGGTTGCATTCATTTACACCGCCTATCAATATGTATCTGAGAGAAACACTGAAATACAAAACGGATTTCAAGTACAATGTATTTGGGAATGTTTCACCCTGGGATAGAAGTACTGATCAAACGGGTGAAGACCTGCGAAAGGCAATGGCCATGAATCCTTATCTGCAGGTGATGGTGCAATCGGGATATTATGATGGGGCCTGTGATTATTTTAATGCGAAATACAATCTCTGGCAACTCGATGCAGCCGGAAGATTTACCAATCGAATAAGTTTTAAAGGGTATCGGAGCGGTCATATGATGTATCTTAGAAAAGAAGACCTGGCTAGCAGCAATGAAGATATTCGTCAATTCATTAAGCAAAGCCTGCCAGCATCCAATCAACCGGCAAAATATTAAACATGAGACCAGCAACTTATATCCGTCAGTTTTGTTTGATTCTAGTGCTTGTTGCTAGTTTAAACGCAATTGCACAAAAACCACTCACCGACTCATTCCCTGTGCGTGCTTTCAGCATTGCTGCTCCCACACAACAAAACCTGGATTCTTTCCTGGTATTCATGCAAAAGGAACTGGCACCCCGAAAAATTAATCGCCTGGTATTACGGGTAGACTATGGTTACCAGTTTCAATCTCACCCTGAACTCATTGACACTCCTTTTCTCCGGAAAGAAGATGTAAAAAAACTGGTAGCAACTGCGCGTACCAATGGAATAGAAATTGTTCCACAAATTAACCTGCTGGGTCATCAATCCTGGGCCAGTAAAACAGGTAAGCTGTTGCGGGTATACCCACAGTTTGATGAAACGCCCTGGGTACAGATACCTGAAAAATATGAATGGCCCAATAAAGATGGACTCTATTGCAAAAGCTATTGCCCATCTCACCCGGACGTGCACAAAGTTGTTTTTGCCTTAATGGATGAATTATGTGATGCTTTTGAATCCAATGCCTTTCATGCCGGAATGGATGAAGTGTTTTATATAGGTGAAGAAAAATGTCCTCGTTGTGGCGGACTGGATAAAGCAGAATTATTCGCGAAAGAACTAACAACCATCCGTAACCGATTAGCAGTAAATAATCGTAAACTCTGGATCTGGGGTGATCGTTTGATTGATGGGAAAACAACCGGTATTGGTATGTGGGAAGGCAGTTTTAATTCCACACATCGTGCTATCGATCTGATTCCAAAAGATGTAGTGATCTGCGATTGGCATTATGAGCGACCGGATAAAACTGCGGTATATTTTGCAATGAAAGGTTTTTCGGTAATTACCTGTTCCTGGAATAAGCCTTCTGTAGGAGTACAGCAGGTGCGGGATATGGCAGAGTTCCGGCAGTCTGCAACCGGCCCTTTGAAAGAACGTTTCCTCGGTGTAATGGAAACCGTATGGTCGCCCGTAACGTCTTTCTTCACAGGCTATTATGATAAAAACAAAGATGATCGGAAACAGCCACAGGTCAATACTCCCTGGAACTGTTTCAGGGCAATGTTTCCGACTGAAACAAAATAAATCCCTCCATACCGATTAATAAGGCTACCTTGAGCGGGTTAACGATTTGAGTTAATCAGCATCTTGTAAAAGAATCCCTTCTTAATTGCCTTCAATTACCTCCTGCTTTTTTCCTCAGAAAATTTTCATCAAAAAATTTACTGAAATGAACATTTATGTGTCCAACCTCGGATTCGGGGTTCAGAACGACGAATTAAAGAAATTATTCACTCCCTATGGAGAAGTTTCCTCTGTAAACGTAATCATCGACAAAGTTACAAATAGAAGTCGCGGTTTCGGATTTGTAGACATGCCAAATTCTACTGCAGCTGAAAACGCGATTAAAGAATTGATGTTTCCATGGAAGGAAGAACCATCAAAGTGAATGAAGCCAAGCCACGCGAAGACCGTAGCAAGTCCAGCGGCCGCAACTTCTATTGATTCTTTCTGAAATTTATTTTCTGAGATGCCAGGCTTTGGGTTGAACAAAGGCACGTATCCCACTGTAAGATAAAGTAGAACCCAGACCCGAGTCCTTTCTTCCAGACCATGGAAGATTGGCACTCACCCGGTCGCAGCAATTCCAGTATACCGTTCCGGTATTCATTTGCCTTAGGATTTTTTCTGCTCTCTCTTCATTGGAAGTATATACTGCCGCTGTTAATCCATAACTGGTATCTTTCATTAAATCAA
>JALOMU010000013.1 GCA_025455285.1 Flavihumibacter sp. | reverse complement strand
GGCGAAATGACAAAAGAGCAATCGCTTGAACTGGTAAAACTGGTCAGACAATATCAACCAAGGGCTTTGATCAATAGCCGGATTGGAAATGGCGTGGGCGATTATGAAACCTATGGCGATCACGAAATCCCGGTGAAAAATGTTCAGGGCTTATGGGAAGCGGTGAATACCTCCAATGATTCCTGGGGTTATGCGTGGTACGATGAAAACTGGAAAACCGCCGATGTAATGGCAAGAGACCTCGTTTCCGTAATAGCCAGAGGCGGCAACTATATGCTGAATATCGGGCCAAAAGCAGATGGTACACTGCCGAAGTTTAATGTGGATCAAATTCTGACAGTAGGAAAGTGGGTCAAACAATATCCCGATGCTATTTACGGTGCAACAGCATCTCCCTGGTTGCAGGCATTTCCCTGGGGTGATGTTACCGTAACAAAAAATAACCTGAATCTATTTGTGTTCGACTGGAAGCCGGGTGCCAGTATTTACTTATCCGGAATTGGAAATAAAATAAAAACGGTAGTCACAAAGAATTCCAATGAAAAGCTGAGGTATTCCTTCAATAATGGTGTTTTGAAAATTGAGCTGCCGCTCAGAACCTCCAAACAATTGCTGGAATGTATTCGGGTTGAATTGGATGGAGCTCCCAGTATTCAGGCTGCTATGGCGATTGATCCAAACTATCCGACAACCTTATCAGCGGCATTTGCAACTCCCGAAGGAGCAGCTTTCAATAAACTAAGCTGGATGGAAAAATTTGGTGAATGGAAACATCGTACGGTCATCAATAAATGGAACCAGCAGGATGGGACTGCCAGTTGGGAGGCAAACTTCCTCGAACCTGGATATTACCAGGTGGAAGTGGATTATCATGCCTGTAAAGAAAGCGATGGAACGGAGTTTGATTTGTTTGTAAATACCAATGATACCTTGCGTATGTATTTAACAGCCACAACAGGTGCAAATGAAGGGGATGGTGACCGGCCAAGATTCAGGCAAACAAAAGTTGGCATCATCGAAGTGGCTACCCCCGGATTGGCAAAAATTTCACTGTTTCGTCGTAATGCCGCTCTAAAAGGAGATATTCATATAGCCTCCATTCAATTAAACAAGATCAATTTTTAATACATAGAAATTACCATTGGGTAATTTTTTATCAATTTCTGCTCTCTAATTTCGAACTGCGCTACATACTAAAAATAGTTAGATCGTACAGTTTGAAAATTAAACCTTGAGTATGAAATTAATCTTTTCCATTAAGACTATCCTGATTGGATTATTGTGTATTGTTCTATTTACCGGATGTGACAAAGATGATGATTCCGGTTATCCTAAAAGGGTCTCCATTGAGTACAAAATAACCGGAATCTCCGGCGTAACTGGTCCCCTCAGTTCCGTAAGTTTCACCAACGAAACGGGTGGTAACAATGATTTGGTTAATCAATCACTTCCGTTTAGCAGTAAACTAACGCGCACGTTGAATTCAGGAGACAATGCAGTACTCTCCTTTCGATATAGTAATGGTTCGGGCGGAACAAATGTGTCCATAAAAATGGAAATAATCGTTGATGGAAAAGTAATAAAAACCGAAACGGTTAATAGCAGTACAGCTGTTGTAATTGCAGCAATTGCGCATGTTTTCATTTAATAATCCACTATGATAAACCTATCTAATCTCCAGCGTATAATTTATGGATTGCTGGCAGTTTTACTATTTTCCTGTAGTAAATCTGATGACAACAAAAATGACGGAAACTATTTTATCCGGGCAAAGGTAAATGGCGAACTGGTTGAATTTAACCAAACAGCCATTGCAAACAAAACCACTAAAACCATAACGGGAACAGCCTTCCGGAATATGCAAAATAATTTTCCGTTTTTTAGTTTTGATATAGAATCGGATAATGCAATTTCTACCGGAACTTTCAGGGAGAACAATTATTCATATATCATGATTTTCCGGTATGGGTTAGGAGTCGATGAACTTTTTCATTCCCAAATGGGGGAAGAGGAAGATTTTTTGTTTGTAGTGGATCGAATTACCAATGAGGTTATTGAAGGTAGTTTTCAGGGGACTATACGAAATGCGTATAATTCAAGCCAGTCGATAAGTGTTACAGAGGGTCGTTTTCTATTGAAAGTGGTACCCTGACAAGCCTCAATTTTTTTATTCATGAAAACGCTGTTACTGATATTAGTTTCGTATTTTATACCTGGGATGAATCCCATAATCCCTAAAAGCAAGGTTCCAGCTTTCTTGCGTGTAGTTCAAAATCGTGCAGAGATCCTGGGTACTGTAACCGGCTTTGAAGATGGTACCTGGATTTATTTTTCCGCTGACTTTCCTGTTAAGATATTTGATTCAATAAAGATCCGTAATAACAAGTTTAAGTATATTCCTTTAGTTGATGAGGAATATCCAATTAATTTAATGGTGCATACAAAGGATTACCGGGACAATAAACGAATATGGATCGAAAAGAATAGAATGGAATTTATTGGTGAAAAAGGAGCATTTCAAAAGTCAATTGTAAAGAATAGTACCACACACGCAATACACGAAAAATTTGAAAAGCGAATTGAGCCCTATCTGTATGAAATCGACAGTTTAAGACGAAATGTTGGAACAGATGATCCAGCTGTACAATTGAGAATTACTTCCCTTGATTCAAGCATTTACCATGAATCAGCTACATTAATTGCTGCCTATCCTCAATCTGTCGTTTCCAGTTATATTCTATTCAATAATCATCGGTCCTGGGGAAAAACTAAATCCAGGCCCTTGTTTGATTTATTATCAGAAGAAAACAAAAAAGGGCATTACGGATCATTCATTGATAAATTTCTTACCCTTAACAAGGAAATAAATATTGGTGATAGATTCACAGATATTCGGCAACTGACTCCGGATGGCAAGCAGTTAAGTTTATCCAATTACGAGGGGAAAGTAATCTTGCTGGAGTTCTGGGCCTCCTGGTGTGGTCCCTGCAGAAAAGAAAATCCGTTACTTGTTAAGCTCTACCATCAATACCATGCAAGTGGATTTGAAATATTTGGAGTATCTGCTGATGCTGATAAACTTAACTGGATCCAGGCTATTGAAAGCGATCAGTTATACTGGCCCCAAGTGAGTGAATTAAATGGTGGTAATAACAGTGCCATGCTGACCTATGGAATAGCTGAAATCCCTTTCAATTATTTAATTGATAAAGACGGGAAAATTATTGCTAAGAACCTGAGAGGTGCAGCGCTGGAAAAAAAGCTAAATCAAATCTTCAGATAAGTACCTGTTTGGGGTAAAAATTGCGCTTTTAATGATAGAATCCAATATCTCTCTTGCAGGAGCAAGGATTAGTTTTGGCGTATAATTTATACTGCCAAATGATCCGGATAATTGTTTTATCGGCTGTTTATTTAGCTGTTTTGCCACTGCAACAGCTAAGTGCCCAGGCTGTACCTCCCTATAAAAATTCGAGGCTTCCAGTAGCTCAGCGAACTGCTGATCTGCTCAAACGCATGACTGTGGATGAAAAAATCGGTCAACTGCTTTGTCCCATGGGTTGGGAAATGTGGGAGAAAAAGGGAAATGAGGTCAATTATTCTCCCAAATTCAAACAACTCATTGATTCTTCCTATGTAGGTGCATTCTGGGGAGTATACCGCGCGGATCCCTGGACTAAAAAAACACTGGAAACCGGGCTCAATCCGGAACTGGCTGCCAAAGCCGGTAATGCCCTGCAAAAATATGTGATGGAACATTCCCGGTTAGGGATTCCCATCTTCTTGGCGGAAGAATCACCACACGGGCATATGGCCATTGGTACCACTGTTTTTCCAACCGGAATTGGTTTGGCATCTACGTGGAATCCAGAATTAGTAGAAAGCGCTGCAAGAATAATGGCCAAAGAAATTCGTCTGCAGGGTGGACATATCAGCTATGGTCCGGTTATGGATCTATCCCGCGATCCGCGGTGGTCGAGAGTGGAAGAAAGCTTTGGAGAAGATCCGGTATTAACGGCCGCAATGGGTGTGGCTGCTGTGAAAGGAGGAGGTGGTGGAGATCTCTCCAAACCGACCAGCGTAATATCCACTCTTAAACATTTTATCGCTTATGGTATACCGGAGGGTGGGCACAATGGAAATACCACCATACTCGGTCAGCGCGAACTCCATGAAAATTTTCTGCCACCTTTCCAGCAAGCAGTTAAAGCTGGAGCCCTTTCCATTATGACAGCATATAATTCCATTGATGGAATTCCCTGCACGAGCAATACTTACCTGTATCGCGGGTTGTTAAAGTCGCAATGGGGCTTTCGGGGTTTTGTGGTGTCGGATTTGTTCAGCATTGACGGATTGGCGGGTAGCCATCGCGTTGCAAAAGATATCAGAGAAGCTGGTGAACTGGCATTGAAGGCCGGAGTGGACATGGATTTAGGCGCAAATACATTCGCCAGACTGAAACAGTCTGTAGCAGCAGGTAAGGTTTCGCTAAAACAACTAGACGAAGCCGTTAGTAGGGTTCTAAGACTGAAATTTGAAATGGGATTATTTGAAAATCCGTACGTCAATCCACAGTTGGCAAAAACACAGGTGCGAACAAATGAACATATTGCCATTGCAAGAGAAACTGCCCGTCAATCCATCATTCTGCTCGAGAATAAAAACAATATCCTTCCACTAAAAAAATCAATTTCACGCATTGCTGTTATTGGTCCCAATGCCGATAATCAATACAACCAGTTAGGTGATTACACTGCGCCGCAGGAATCTGACAATATTGTTACCGTGTATGAGGGTATCAAAGCAATCTTTTCAACTGCTTCAGTAACTTATGTAAAAGGAGTTGCCATTCGGGATACTCTCAACACCGATATTCCTGCTGCTATACAGGCTGCCAAAAATGCGGAAGTTGCAATTGTGGTAGTTGGAGGTTCCAGTGCAAGAGATTTTCAAACCAACTACCAGGAAACCGGTGCTGCCATCGCAGATGCCAAATCTGTTCAGGATATTGAAAGCGGAGAGGGTTTCGATAGAGCTACGTTAAACTTACTGGGAAAACAACAGGAGTTGTTGGAAGCAATAAAAGCCACCGGTACCCCTGTTATTGTAATTTATATCCAGGGTCGTCCGTTAGAAATGAACTGGGCAACAGCTTATGCAGATGCCTTATTGTGCGCCTGGTATCCAGGACAGGAAGGCGGTACAGCCATCGCGGAAATTCTCAAAGGAGAGGTCAATCCTTCTGGTAAGCTGCCAATCTCGGTTCCAAAATCAGTGGGTCAATTACCTGTTTATTACAATAAGAAAAACCCACGCGGACATGATTATGTAGAGCTAAGTGCAGCGCCCTTATATCCTTTCGGTTATGGCAGAAGCTATACGAGTTTTGAATACAATCAACTGAACGTTCAATCAATCGGCGTTAATCGATTTGAAGTCAGCTTTACCTTAAAAAATACCGGAATGGTTGATGGAACTGAAGTAGTACAATTGTACCTGCGGGATGAGCTGGCTTCTGTGGTACAACCCAACAAACAATTGAAACAGTTTCAACGGATCGCTCTAAAAGCTGGCGAACAAAGAGCCATTCGGTTTATCCTGGGTCAGGACGACCTTAGCATAATTGATCAAAATATGAAACCTAAAGTGGAGCCTGGAGTATTTACCGTCATGATCGGCGGATCCTCTGCAGAACTGCCATTAAAGGCAACATTCAGTTTACAGTAATGCCTAATAATCACGCATCAGGTTAAAAGTCCCCACCAGTTTACTGAATCCGAGGTATTCACCATTCCCGCTTTCAGTATTGGTTCTGCCAGCTTCCTGGATAAGCAGCGTACCGCTTATTTTCTGACCAACTGATCCCATTTTAGTTATGACGATATCTCCAGGGCTTACCGTGCGACCATCATTAGTAAAACTTTGGAAAGCTTGACGGGGTGAGAGATCTTCAGGTTCAAAAAGAAACATCGTGTTCGATTCATTCCAGGAAAAGGTTCCGGTTGCATTTCGTTTCCATGTCATGCTACCCATACCATCCGGACCTTCCCACGACATACCCATACTCCCATCACTGTCGACTCCCAAATCAACCATTTCATCATTGAAGAGGTATTGTGTATTACCAATCCAGATACTTAGTCCTGTAACATCAGGTTGTACAAATACTTTTGCGCTCAGTGGTTTTTGAGAAGTCGTCATAAAAAGCAGTATCGTAACCGGATTTATTTCCGGCAATTCGTAGTTGGCCGTTTTATAAACTGCCGCGCCCCCATCCGAAACTAGGGTTCCGGTTCCAGGTCCTCTGGACAAAATCTCCCATTTCTCAACCAACCCTGGTTCCAACAGATATTCTTCGGTCATCGCCACTGAACCTGCCCCATTGCGAAAGAAATTGCATAGATCTGTTCGTGGAATAACCTGAATCGTTCCAACTGCTGCAAGTTCTACTGATGTATTTGGCCTTACTATACTGTAAACCGGAGTTAATTGAACAGGTGTGGCCAGCGCACAATCACCTCCGGTCATAGTTATGGAGACATACTGTTGTTCAATATTGATACCTCTTCCAGTTTGTAACCACCATACACCGCTGGAATCCTGTAAAGACATACCCAGGATGCATTCAGGCGGTAGAATTAACGAATCAGCTAAATCACGATAAGAATATTGTACGATAACCGGGGCATTTAATTCCTTGCTGGTTGTTATTCGAAAAGCCGGACCAATGGAACCCGGACTGGTATTGGTAAGTTCCTGTACAGTAAGAATGGTGCCGGACTCCGCAGCGCCAACCGGTACATCAATTTTTACTAGCCCATTATTTACCGCATAGGCGCCACCATTGGGACCAATTGTAAACGTATTGGGTCTTCCAATTGCTTCGCCTTTTTTTCGAATGGCTGTGACAGGTTGATTTTTTTTAGCATCATCTGATTTGGAGCAACTTGTAATTGAAACAAAACAGGTGCAGATTAACAATATATAAAGTATAGAATATTTGGTATGCATGTCAGAATGGATGAAAGGTTTAAACTGATGCAAATCTAGTTGCAATCCAAACTGGTAGGCAATACCTAGCACTAGGTATTTCTTCAAAACCTTACAGCCATCCGTTTTTAATAGTAAGTCCGATTAATTCAACAATACTGGTTGCGCCGGATTTCGCAAGAATATTTTTTCTATGTGTATTTACAGTGTGTAAGCTGATATATAAACAGGTGGCTATTTGTTCACTCTTATATCCATCAATCATAAGTTTCAATATTTCTTTTTCTCTTCTGGTAAATGGGTTCGCGGTAGTTTCGAAAATTTCCGGAGCTTTTACATCAATAAAAGAGGGCTCTCCCTGAAGTCCGATAAAGGAAAGGCAGGGCTTCCCATTCTCTTTGATATGATGGATATTGGTATGAACAGAAAGTGACCGGATAAAATTTTTTTGGTCATCAAAATCAATCAAAATCGCCTGGTGAAGAATCCGAATGAAATTTCCTTTGCTGTTTTTCACTCTGAAATCATATTGTATTTTATAGTTTCCTAATTTTTCAACCGGGAGTGCTTTCAGAAACTGAATGGCAGCATGTTCAAAATTTAAATAGTAAGGCTGATCATCCGGATGAATGCTGTTTAAAAATTCCTGCATATCAAAGGAATTCGGATAACCAAGCACTTGTTCAATGGAGGAACTTACGTAATCTACCTTCATTGAATTGAAATCAAACACATAATAATAGAAATCTCCAATTTGAAGAAACTGAAAAAATTTCTTGTATTGTTCGGATGGGAGGTAGTTGGAATTTCTGGCATCAGGTGTAACAATTCCTTCCCATAGCAAGATCGCATTGTCAAGAAAGGTTTTGCTCATTTTTTTCTGCAAGTACGGATTTGATTTAGTAAAAAAGCCTGTTACTATGCGAGTTTACTATTCTTCCTTATTAACGGTCAAATATGCGTATATATGAACAGTTCTTGTCAGGTTGGTGATACCTGGGTATCTTTAAAATAAGATGAAAAAATCACTATATATTCTCATGTTGGTGGTCGTTTGTGCCCATACACTTATTGCCCAGAGAAAGTATGAATTGACCGGAGAATGGAAAACAGCTCCTATTTCCGATGTCAAAGAAAGCGGGGAACGCATTTCTGCTCCGGGTTTTGAACTATCCAACTGGCAGCCCGCAATTGTTCCCGGAACGGTATTAACCACGCAACTGGTGAATGGTAAAATACCGGATCCATTTATTGGGATGAATAACAAATACATTCCTGATATCTATGATACCGGGCGGGATTATTATACCTACTGGTTTGTGAGAGAGTTTTCAGAAACAGCTGCTGCAGGAGAACAGGTCTGGCTGCACTTGCGGGGAGTTAACTATAGCGCTGATATATATCTTAATGGTCATAAGCTGAACCGGAAGCTGCATAAAGGCATGTTCCTAAGGCAGCAGTATAATATTACTAAATTGATTCGCAAGGATGGAAAAAATCGCCTGGCTGTACTTGTATTTCCGCCGGATGAACCGGGTAATCCGAATGGGGGTCAGGGTGGAGATGGAACCATCGCCAAAAACGTGGGACATCAATATGTGGCAGGGTGGGACTGGATCCAGCCAATCCGCGACCGGAATACGGGTATCTGGGATAAGGTCTTTATAGAAAAGACCGGCTCAGTGAATTTGCAGAATCCGCATGTAGTAACCCTTGTACCGGGTAAGAGAAAGCCAGCTGGTGATCAGCAACCTGCCATCTTGAAAGTATCGGCTGAATTGCATAATACAGGATCAGTGCCTCTTACTGGAATTCTAAGATATACCATTGATGGCAAAACCGTATCAAAATCTGTAAGCCTTAAACCAACAAGTACAACAGAAGTTACGCTGCCGGATTATTCTCTTGTTAATCCCAAGCTCTGGTGGCCAAACGGTTATGGAGAGCCGCATTTGTATCCTATGAAACTGGAATTTGTGGCTGAAGGAAAAATTGCTGACAGGGAAGAAATAAAAGTAGGTGTTCGTGAAATCACTGCCGACTGGAATTCTACTACCCGGAGCAAGCAGATCTTTGTCAATGGACAGCCGGTTTTCATAAAAGGGGCTAACTGGATTATTTCAGATGCTATGTTACGTTTCAGTGAAGCACGTTATGATGCCGAGATCCGTTTTCACCGGGATATGAACCTGAACCTGATTCGCATTTGGGGTGGAGCCATCAGTGAGCGGCCGGAGTTTTATGAGGCCTGCGACAAATATGGAATGTTGGTGATGCAGGACTTTTGGGGTTCAGGAGATTGTAATGGTCGCTGGTTGGATCCCATGAAAAAAGACGATCAGTGGACCCGAAGAAAATATCCGGATGATCATAACCTGTTTTTGATTTCGGCAGCAGATCAGATTAAAATGATTCGCAATCATGCCTCGCTGGCGATCTGGTGTGGTGGGAATGAGATAACGCTTCCACAGGCTATTCAAACTCCGCTCCGTGATTCTATTTTGCCTAAACTGGATGGCACGCGCTGGTTCGTGGATTATAGTAACTCCGATGATATGTCTTATAATTTCCTCGGAGGTAATGGGGATGGTCCTTATGGTATCCAGGATATCAAAACATTTTTCAATCACCGTACCTGGCCTTTTAATTCCGAGATCGGATCAGTAGGCGCAGGCGATTATGCCTCACTGGAAAGGTTTATCCCGGCGCCCAACCTGGTGCCACCTGTTTACAAAATGGAGACGCGCAGAGAAACTGTGGATTCGGTTTGGGAATACCATAAATACATCGGGTATGGAAAATATATTGATGCCTATGGAAAGTCTACCGACTTAAAAGATTGGGGGTTAAAAGCGCAGTTGGTGAACTATGATCAGTACCGGTCCTTGATGGAGGGATTCAGTTCCCGCATGTGGGATTGGTATACGGGAGTGATCATCTGGAAAACACAGAATCCCTGGACTGCTTTACGCGGACAGATGTATGATTATTACCTGGATCCCAATGCCTGTTTGTATGGTTTGCGGCAGGGAGGAGCTCCAGTCAATTTCTTCTATAATCCTGCAGATACAAGTTTACATCTGATCAATAACACATTTGTGCATCAGTATGACCTGATGCTGGTTATGAGTTTATTTGATAAAGACGGAAAGGAGCGCAGCCTGGGACAGGTCTTTGCTGAAATTGGTCCGGCTACTACCCGAAAAGTTATGGATATTCAGCGTTCAATCCGGCAGGCAGCCAAAGAAGAAGGCGTGTTTCTGAGTCTTAAAATATTGAATCTTGATAAAGAAGTCGTATCCCAAAACCTGTATTGGCTGCCGGATTCAACCGGACAGTATAGCGGGCTTGCTAACATGCGCAAGGTTCAACCGGAGATCAGTGCCAAAGAAATGGAGAAAGGTAAAATTGCAGTAAGCATCAGTGCTCCGGCAGGTGGACCTATCTCTTTTTTTAACCGGTTATCGCTGGTTGATCCTATTACGAAAAAACGCATACTCCCGGTATTTTATGATGATAATTATGTGTCAGTGTTACCGGGGGAAAGCAGAACAGTGCTCTTGGAATATAGTCCTGCAAATGGTCAAAAGCCGATGCTTTCTCTGGAGGCATGGAATATGCCCGAACAGTTTATTTCTATAAAATAAAAAAGATGAGCATAAAGGTTGTAAAGCGGATACTGTTGACAGTTTTTCTTTTTGTAGAAATTGGAGAACTGGCAGCGCAATCGACAAAACCCAATGTAATTGTAATCTATTCGGATGACCAGGGGTATTCTGATCTGAACTGCTATGGAGCGAAAGATTTATATACACCGCACATTGATAAATTGGCAAAACGCGGGGTGCGCTTTACTGAGTTTTATGCTGCGGCTCCTGTATGTTCTCCTTCGCGAGCGGCATTGTTAACGGGATTAGTTCCCCAACGTGCCGGCTTGCCTGGTAATGCATCTT
>JALOMU010000402.1 GCA_025455285.1 Flavihumibacter sp. | reverse complement strand
GCTATGGGTGCGGAATTTCGGCTGGAATCCATAGCAGGTACAGGTACAAGTATATTTCTGATAAAAACAATCACCTGATCAGGGTATTTTAGGTTGGTTGGAAAAACTTAGTTTGCAGGCATCCATAATATGAAAAAATCCATTCAGATACTTATCTATGAGGATAATGTGCTTTTGAGAGAGAGCCTTACCAACCTGCTGGCCCTAACCGGTGAATACGAAGTGCTGGCCAGTTTTCCCGATTGCTCCGATGTAATGAACCAGGTTCGGCAGCTTGATCCTGATGTGATCCTGATGGACATTGATTTACCCGGCATTAATGGTATTGAGGCGGTGAAGTTAATTCGCGGTTTCAATCCGCAGGTTCAAATTATCATGTTAACTGTATTTGATGATAATTCGCATGTGTTTGATGCCATGTATGCAGGCGCCAACGGATACCTGCTGAAAAAATACATTTCTGACAAACTGCTGCATGCCATTCAGGAAGTGCTGCAGGGAGGTGCGCCCATGAGCCCATCGATAGCAAAAATGATCATTAGCAGTTTGCAGCAGCCGGTGGTAGCAGCAAAAGATTATTCATTAACCAACCGGGAAAAGGAAATTCTGCAGTTATTATCTTCCGGAAACAGTTTTAAAATGATTGCTGCCGAATTATCAATTAGTTTGGATACGGTGCGCACGCATATCAAGCATATTTATGACAAATTGCACGTGCGCTCACAGATCGAAGCTGTTAGCAAAGCAATACAGGAAAAACTGGTGAAATAAGTTACTCGTATTTTGAAAATATCCCCGTATCAAAGGCTGTCCATAAACAGGCTTTTTGTCCTGCTGCTTTCAGCACATTATTCGCCCAGGTATTGCAGGTAGTAAACAGACTATAACTACCCACTGCTTCATAAAACGCATCTGAATTCCCATACACAGCATTTGTCTCGATATGTTTGGGTGAACCGGAAGCATCTCTGTCAAAACTTGACAGAATATGATTGACAAGGCGATCATATTGTTTTCTGCTGATGTGGATTTCACGACATTGTTCAGAAATATTCAGCTTCTTGTAATAGGTAGCATGAATGGCGGAGCTACTGAGTCCGAATGCAGCTTTAAATGCAACAGAAGCCTTTAATTCTGCCCAGGTTGGTGTCTGAAGATAGAAACCCTTATCGCCCCAGCCCATGGCAAGCCAGCCGGCGGTTGAATCTTTTCCGAGAGTATGCTGGTATTTAATCAGGTTGGTCCAGTTGAACTGGTCATTTTTAGCCGGCACCACGATATCGGTATGGACACCATTGGAAAGAATATAAATCTTTACCTCCTGGTCCGGATCCGGTTCTCTGTCAATTTGAACGGAGGAAAGCACATAGGCTATTCCAAGGTACAAGCCAATGAAACAGACCAGGAATAGAACCAGTTTGCCAATCAGTTTACTTACCCAAAGCAGCTTTGCTTTCATATTTTATTTATCGGGATCCAGACCTCTTCTTCAGAGTCGGGATCATTGTTTTTGTAACGATCACCCAGGATTTCAAAATGGGGTCGATTGTCTAATTGGTAACCGGATTGGGGAAGCCAATCCGTAAAAATGTACTGCAAGGTTTTGGGGAAACTGTTGGAATCTCCCTTGTGAATAAACACGGCATAGGCACCTGCTGGGAGTAAAAAAGATTCTATTCCTTCAGGGAGGTCATCATAGGAGCTCACTTCTGTTAATGCCCATTTGGTGAAGATTGCCGCGGGATCAAATTTGCTGAAATAGTTTTCCGGATAGACCTGTAGTGAATAAAGCGCGGTTCCTTTACGTTCCCGGATTTGATTCCTCAATGGCATAAATCCACTCCATAAAGTACCGGTTTGGTTGTTGGCAATTGACATGCTTAGTTGTTTTCCAGCAAATTTTCGGAGCTCAATGGTTTCAATTCGTGAAAACATAGTTATTCTCTGTATTTTTCGATATCCAGGTCAATATAGTAGAGATTTTCCAACATGCGGTCTGCCAATTTTTCTTGCCTTGAAAAGTATAGCCTTTTTTCCTGGTGATGATAAAAAGGACAAAATTCTGCAAGTGCTGTATTGATGGGTTTGCCCAGGTTTTTTCCTTTTGTCCATTTTCCATTTTTTCGAAAGCTAATATATAAATCCACTTCCCCAAACCCAGTGGAGTCAGTAGAAAAATACAGGAGGTAATCTTCCGCCGGAGAAATAAATGGATTTGATTCCCTTTCCGTTGTATTCACAGGTGGGCCAAGGTTAACCGGAGCCTTGTAGTTGCCATTTTTGAATTCTGATACATAAATATCCGATTTGCCAAGCTTATCCGGATTCTCTTTCATGAAATAGATATTCCCGTTATTGGCAATTGAAGCATATGATTCAGAAGCATCACTATTTATTGTATTCCCTAAATGTAATGGTTCACTCCAACCATCTTTTTCTCGTCTCACTGCCCAGATATCAAACCCGTCCCGTTCTGGCTTTCCGGGTACCGGACGGGTTGATTGAAATAATACCAGTTTGCCATCCGGACTAAACATAGGATCGATATCTTTATAATTTGCAGTTGTTGTAGAAAAAGAGGCGGTTACAGGAATAGTCCATTTTCCGTTTCGACGGATGGATTCCATTATTATCAGAGTGTCTCTTCGTCCATTGGATTGAACCCAAAGAGCAGTTTGGGAATCGGGTGATATAGTTAATCCAAAAACACCGCCCTTGTTTATTAGTGCTGGTTCGAACAGATAGGGTTGGGCTTTTGTACTGATTACAGAAAACAGGAAAAATCCAAAGAGAAATATGGACCGAATCATATTCGCAGTTTTAGAATAAAAGGTATCCAAATAGGCGGATCAACCCTGTACCGTTTATCCAATTATTCCGGAAGTAGCTCCATTTTACTCTTGTATGACCTTACCAATAAATCACTTTTTGCCTCCTCTACTTTATTAGTAT
>JALOMU010000401.1 GCA_025455285.1 Flavihumibacter sp. | reverse complement strand
ATCGACTACTGATCTGGCTATACTCCACTTGTGCATCGGGGTTAGATGCATAGTCGTGGTTTCCCAGCACCGGATACCACCGTACATGCAGCGATTGTGCACGGTAAATGGATTCAAAGGAACTGATCCAATGATAATCCCGGGTGCTGGCTACTCCATAGGGATAAAAATTATCGCCCGTTGCAATTATGAAATCCGCGTCCAGATCATGGGCCGCCTTACCCATACCTGCCGCTACTTCTTTCTGATAGTTTTCTCCATTCCGGCCCCAGTCGCCGATTACCAGAAAATGCAGCGCCTTGTCCAGTTTTTTAATGCCTTTGATGTTTCCTCCTTTGTAACCCAGGTCTTCCACCAAAGGAGCCTGAGCAATTGTTGATCCGGTAAGACCAACTGTCAGTACTGCAGCCAGGCAGGTACTTAACCAATTTTTCATATCCGTTTTTTATGTGTGAATGTAAAGGGCAATCTGGAGTTACAGGGAGGTATTGGAGTTATTTCTATGTTGTCAAATTTAAGTCATATGTATCCGTGTAATACATCAACATAAGAGATAAATAGGATCATTTTGCGTCAGAATCCTTCCGAATCACGCATAATTATTTTCCCGATTTCGTAACTGGCTTTTCCCGATTTCGAAACATGTCTTTACTGGTGGTGGGCGAGTTTTGCAAGCGATTTAAACAGCATTTGTTTTCAATTACTTATAAAAAATCAGAACCTGAGATGATATATACAAAATTTGGAATGCGAAGAATAATAATCACAACAGTTATAGGATTAGTTGGTACGGTATCCTGGGTAGACTTACCTGCACAACAACTTGTAACATCCGATGCAGCGAAGTTACCGGTAGCAACTACTATATCAACTGATCCAGCTGCTGAAGATGATTTTGGTAGGATTGATGGAAAAATAAAGACAAACGATCAGCGCGCAGCCGCCATGGTTACCGTGTTTATTCGCGAAACCGGGAAATCTTACATTACAAGCGATAATGGTTCTTTTACTATTGGACGGCTTAAGCCTGGAAAATATACACTGGAAGTTTCTCTTATTGGATATGAAACCCTGGTAGAATCGGTAACAGTAGAAGAGGGTAAAACAATCACCGTTCAACTGCAATTAGAAATTTCCAATGCTCAATTGGAAGAAATTGTGGTTAAATCCGCTCGAAACAGGTTTGCTCCGGTTGCTTCTCTGCATGCTGCAAAAATGCCACTGGCTGTTCTTGAAAATCCCCAATCCATCAGCACTGTCAACAAGGCCCTGATTAAAGAACAGATGCTGGTGAATGTGGATGATGCCTTAAAAAATACAACGGGCATTGATCGTTTGTGGAGCGCTACGGGACGTGCGGGTGATGGTGCCGGTTATTTTACCTTGCGCGGTTTTTCTGTACAGCCAACGATGGTGAATGGCTTACCCGGACTTACCAACGGCGGACTTGATCCTGCAGGGGTTGAACGCATCGAAGTTATCAAAGGTCCTTCAGGTACCTTGTTCGGAAGTTCCCTAATCTCCTTTGGTGGTCTGATTAACATCGTTACAAAAAAACCATATGAGCGCTTTGGAGGTGAAATCAGTTATACCGCCGGTGGTTTTGGATTACACCGGATTACTGCGGATATCAATACACCACTTGATAAAGATGGTAAAACGCTGATGCGGGTTAATACAGCTTATCATACTGAAAATAGCTGGCAGGATGCGGGTTTCAGAAAAAACTTTTATGTTGCCCCTTCCTTAACACATAAGGTGAGTGAAAAATTGCAACTGAACCTGCATACGGAATTCTTCCATGGAGAAAGCACCAATCCATTGATGGTGTTTCTGAACCGGGCAAGAAATCTACAGGCCAGAACGCCCGATGAACTGAACATGGATTTCTCCCGCTCCTATACCAGCAATGATCTGACGATCAAAACACCAACCACTAATTTACAGGCAGAAGCATTGTATAAAATCAATAAAAACTGGACCTCCCAAACGGTTGTTTCAACCAGTAACCGGCGGACGGATGGGTATTATTCCTATGTCATGTTTCTGGGGGGAGATAACGATTCACTCCTGTCGAGACTGGCATCGCGCCAAAATGGTCAGGGCAATAGTTTTGACTTCCAGCAGAATTTCAATGGTGATTTTACCATTGGTAAAATCCGGAACAGGGTAGTAGTTGGTTTTGATTTCATGCGGCTGGAAACAAGCAATAATAATACCGGTTATGCAGTGTTTGATGTGTTGAATGTGAAATCCCCTGGTGCAGCCGGATCAACCTATGGAAGTTTGACACGTCCAGCATTGGATGCAAGACTGGCTACCCAAGGTGGTACGGTGAAGAATGAAGCGCTTAATAATACCTATAGTGTATACATATCGGATGTGGTGAATATTACCCCGGAACTGATGGCCATGATGAGTCTTCGTTTCGACCATTTTGAAAATAAGGGTACCCGTAATTTTATGGGTGATGGTAACGCCATCGGAGCTTATTCTCAAAATGCCCTATCACCCAAATTCGGATTGGTTTACCAGGTC
Organism: Flavihumibacter sp.; assembly: GCA_025455285.1. Classification (GTDB taxonomy): domain Bacteria; phylum Bacteroidota; class Bacteroidia; order Chitinophagales; family Chitinophagaceae; genus Flavihumibacter. The sequence continues at coordinate 423 of JALOMU010000401.1, read as the reverse complement.
ATTCCTTCAAAAATCAGCCTGTTCGCCAACTATATGAATGGTTTCCGGAATTTAGCACCGGTAGTGCAGCCGTTGCCGGATATTGATGGAACCTTCAGACCTCAGCAGGCAAACCAGTTTGAATCGGGCGTAAAAATGGAACTGTTCAATCGCAAATTATTCCTGACTGCCAGCTATTACAATATCCATGTTACCAATATTACCCGTCCTGAAAGTGTTGAACGGGAAGGAACAGTTTACAATATCACGGTGCAAAACGGTGAGCAAAGAAGCAAGGGAATTGAAGTGGAACTCCAGGCGAATCCCGTTCCCGGCTTGTCAGTGGTTGCTGGATATGCATACAATGACAGTCGCAATGAAAAAACAAACCCAACCCTGGATGGCCGTAGGGTAGTTGGTTCCGGACCGGCACATTTAGGAAAT
>JALOMU010000400.1 GCA_025455285.1 Flavihumibacter sp. | reverse complement strand
TTTCGCTGAGGCGGAACGCTTTCACTACCGACACATAGTCTGCTATTTTTTCGCAGTACTTCGGCGATTCATCCCCATGCAATTGCACCATATGAAGCCTGCATTCATCCACCATCTGAATCACTTCTTCCACACCCGAATTCACAAACACCCCCACTTTGTTGATCTTTTTTTCTTTTTTCAGCTCATTGGTTGTCAGGTAACGAAGCACATATCGGGGGCTCCTTGGATAAAAAATAAAACCGGCGAATGTAGCCCCCAGTTCCTCCAGTTGATCTACCTGTTGCAGCTGGGTCATACCACAAACCTTTACTCTCATCATGCAATTTCTTTTTAAGTGTTACGTTTCTTCAATTGACATGTATTATGTAATCACGGGAGTATCAGTCCCGAGGGATTAACCAACTTTACTTGCGTTTAACTCCTGAATAAATAATTCAAATGCTGTTGCAGGATCGTTAGCTTTCATGAACTGCTCGCCAATCAAAAATCCATCGAACCCGTTTTCCCTGAACAATTGAATAGTAGCAATTTTATCAATTCCGCTTTCAGCCACTTTTATAGCATTCGAAGGCAATTTGGCTGCCATTTCCAGGCTTTTTTCAATATTCACTTCGAAGGTTTTCAGGTTTCGGTTATTGATCCCAATGATTGGTGTAAACTCATTTACATGTCCGAGCTCTTCCTCATCGTGTAATTCCAATAACACACTTAATTGCAATTCAGCAGCAAGCATAGCCAGCTTTCTTGTTTCTTCCGGTGTCAGGCAAGCTGCAATGAGCAGGATAACATCCGCCCCAATCGCCCTGGCTTCAAAAATCTGGTACGGATCAATTATAAAATCCTTTCTGAGCAGCGGTATATTCAGGGATCGGGCATCCATCAGATCCTGGGAAAAACCTCCAAAAAATTCGGAATCTGTTAAAATAGAAATAGCTGATGCACCCAACCTGGCATAAGCTGCTGTAACTTCCCGCAAATCCGCAGTTCCATTGATGATTCCCTTGGAGGGTGATTTCCGCTTGAATTCAGCAATGATACCGGATTTGGAAGGATCTTTTAAAAATTCGGCCAACGAAAAAGTTGTTCTGTGAAAATGCTCTTTTTTTTCGAATAAATCCAGCGGTTGGCTGTGCTTACGCTCCTCTACTTCCTTTCGTTTGGCAGCTACTATAGTATCAAGAATATTCATTCCTTATTGAAGTTCAACTAGTTTTTTAAGTGTGTTTCTGGCTTTTCCGCTTTCCAGGCTTTCAACGGCCGCATGGTAAGCATCCTCATAGGTCTTGTAATTGCCAGTACTTTTCAGCGCCATGGCAGCATTCGCCAATACTACTGCATTCTGTGCCCAACTGCCTTTTCCATCCAGTATTTTCAGGAAAATAGCGGCTGCTTCCTCCGTAAATATCGGAAGGCTGGACCATTCTTTTACCCATTTGTTCAGGAGTAAGCAGCTGCTCTCCTTCATTGGTAATCACTTTGGCATCTGATGTAAGGGAAATTTCATCGTACCCATCCAGGCTGTGAATGATGGTAAAGGCGCCCCCGGTCTGCTGCAATAAATAATTATAGACCCTCGCCATTTCAAGGCTATAAACACCTACTACCTGACAAGAAGGGGTAGCCGGATTTACCATTGGGCCTAACATATTGAAAAAAGTACGCATCCCCAGGTTTTTCCGGATGGGCGCTACTACTTTCAGCGCAGGATGAAATAGAGGAGCATGTAAAAAGCAAATATTGGTTTCCGAAACTTCTTTCTGAAGGGCGGCCGGATCATTTTTAAAGCGGTACCCCAATTGTTCCATCACATTTGAAGCACCACTGATGGAAGAAGCGCCATAGTTACCATGTTTGGCTACCTTCTGACCAGCCCCTGCCACAATAAAACAGGCAAGGGTTGAAATATTAAAGGTATTCTTGCCATCTCCACCCGTACCTACAATATCAACCAGGTTAGCTGCTTCCAGCCGAACCGGAACGCAAAGTTCCAGCAAAGCATCGCGGAAACCCTGCAATTCTTCAATTGTTACACTTCGCATAAGGTAGACCGTCATGAATGAAGTGATTTCATGCTCATTGTACAATCCCTTACCAATGTTCAGCAACACATCCTTTGCCATCGCCCTGCTTAGCGATTTGTGTTCAAATAAAAACTGTAATATCTTTTTCATTGTCTGTTTTTTTTGTCTCACGTCTGACATCTCACATCTCACATCTCACTTCCTCAACCAATTCCTCAGCATCTTCTCTCCATCCGGAGTCAACACACTTTCGGGATGAAACTGCACCCCTTGTACATCGTAGCTTTTATGCCGAAGTCCCATTATCTGTCCCGATTTATCCAATGCAGTAATCTCAAGACAATCCGGCAGTTCTTTATCATCCACTACCCAGGAATGATACCTACCTACTTCCAGTGTTTCCGGAAGACCGGCAAATACATCCCCTTCTTTTTCCTCCCGATTTGCTACCTGCTGAATTGGTGTGGCAACTCCATGATAAACATTCGCCAGGTTAACCAGTTTGGCACCAAAAGCTTCACCGATGGCCTGGTGCCCCAGGCATACTCCCAGGATAGACTTGGCTGCTGCGTACTGTTTTATAAGGGGCAACAAACTTCCCGCTTCCGAGGGAATTCCCGGGCCAGGAGACAGAATAATCTTATCATAGTCGGCCGCCTTTCCCAATGGCAGTTGGTCGTTCCGCACAACATCTACCTTCTCTCCGGTAATTTTTTCTACCAGGTGAACCAGGTTATAGGTAAAGGAGTCGTAATTATCAAAAACTAGAATCTTCATGATGGTTTAGTGCTTATGCTTTCAATGCGTTTAATGGATGGATTGGGCCAGTTCAATAGCTTTTTTCAGGGCTCCCAATTTGTTATTTACTTCCTGTAATTCACTGACCGGCTGACTGGCTGCCACTACCCCGGCACCAGCCTGGTAGGTAAGGGTATTTTGCTTACTCAACAGGGTTCGGATCATGATGGCATGATTACAGTTGCCATTGAATCCCATGAATCCAAGTGCCCCGCCATAAAAAGAACGGGCAGTAGGTTCGAATTCATCAATCAATTGCATGGCCCTGATTTTAGGCGCTCCACTTAAGGTGCCGGCTGGAAAAGATTTCGCTAATAAAGTAAACGGGTTGGTATCCTTTGGCACACGCCCGGTTACTTCGCTCACCAGGTGAATTACATGGGAGAAATATTGAACCTGTTTATAATGCGCCACTTCCACCTGGTCGCAAATTCTGCTCAGATCATTTCTTGCCAGATCCACCAGCATTACATGCTCCGCATTCTCTTTTGCATCTGCCAGCAGCTTTTCTGTCTCCTGCTGATCCAGCAAATCATCACCACTTCTTTTGTAAGTACCTGCAATGGGATGAACAACAGCCTTTCCGTTATCGATAATCAGTTGGGATTCAGGAGATGACCCCATCAGTTTGTAATCACCATAATCAAAAAAGAATAAATAGGGTGAAGGATTTACACTTCTCAGCGCCCGGTACACATTAAATTCATCACCTTTGAAAAGCTGACGAAAACGCCTGCTGACAACAATCTGAAATACATCACCACGATGGCAGGAACGAATTCCTTTTTTCACCATTTCCATATATTCATCATCAGTCATATTGGAAGATTCCGCACCATCTAGTTCAAACGGATATACCGGTACATCCTTGCCCCGGATCAACGACTCCAGCATATTGCTGTCTGATTCAATTCCGTTGATTTTATTTTCACAGAGATACAACTCATCCTTAAAATGATTGATGGCTATAACGTACTGGTATAACCGATAACGCATCAGCGGAATAGTTGTTTCAGTTGTCTTTTTTTCTGAAAAACGAATAGTATCAAAAAACTGAACAGCATCATACGTGGTGTATCCAAACAAGCCCTGTGCAAAACCTTTTATTTTATCCCCGGGCTCCGCCACTTCAAATCGCTGCATGAAATTCCAGAGCTGATCCGGCACTTCTTCCGGCCGCTGGATAGATACCCTTTCAGGTGTTTGTCCAGGCAGCTTGTACTCTATGCGCTGCAGGTCGCTGATCTCCATACCTCCAATTGCATTGATGCAAATAAAGGAGTAACTATTATCCGCTGCATGGTGATCTGTGCTTTCCAGCAGGATGGTATCGCGGAACCGATCCCGCAGGCGGAGGTAAATTTCCAGCAAAAATTAAAAAACCCCGATGGGTTACATCGGGGCTTTAATTATGTCATCCTATACAATGGACACAGCATTACAATACCCCGGAAGAGTTCGTATGCCACCACCACTGAATAGTTTGAATGTTTTTTGTCATATCACTGCAAATATGAGGCACCAAATTGGAACGAACAAAACTTTTTTCAGTAGCTTACTTAAAATATCCGGTTATGCTGATTCATCATACACAAAGAGATAGCAAAGGCGTATTTTATGTTGGTGATGGTGATTCCCTGATTGCTGAACTGGTATACACCAAACCGGCATTTGATAAAATGATCCTGGAACATACGGAAGTTGCAGAAGAATTGAAGGGACAGAATGTAGGTTATCACCTGGTTGAAGCCGCAGTTGAGTATGCCCGGCAGCACCAGTTTAAAATTCTTCCACTATGCCCCTTTGCAAATGCGGTTTTTAAAAAGAAGCCCGAATACCAGGATGTATTAATGGACTAAAATTAAAGTTATGAAAGTTGTAATATTTGGAGCCACCGGCCAGGTAGGTCGTTATCTGGTACAACAGGCCATCTTAATGGGTCATCATGTAAGGGCGTTTGGCAGAAATGTTCATGAACTACCAGATGATACACACCTGCTGGAGAAAATTAAGGGTGCCGTTTTTGATCCTGGTGAAGTATTTAACGCAATTAAAGGGACGGATGCTGTTTTAAGTGCGCTGGGTGGGAGTTTTGATGGAGCAGATAAAACCCGCTCTCTTGGAATTCGCAACATTGTTGAGCAGATGAAAGCTTCCGGCGTGAAACGTATTGTAGCCTTGGGAGGTGCTGGCGTACTGGATCATCCGGAAGGCGGATTGGCTATAGATCAGGAGTCCTACCCACCGGAGTATATTCCAGTAGGAAAAGAACACCAGAAAGCCTGGGAAACCCTGGTGGATTCAGGTCTCGACTGGACCTTTGTCTGCTCCCCGGATATCATTAATGCGGATGTTTCAGGGGGCTTTCTGACAGCAGTCAATCAATTACCTGAAGGCGCAAAAGGTCATATCAATGCGGGAGACCTGGCGCTTTCTATGTTACAGGAGTTGGACAGAAATTCCCATATCCGCGAGCGGGTTGGCGTTTCTGGTGTCTAAATTATAAAACCCCTTTGGTGGAAGGCAAATAATTGCTGAATGGGTCCCGTTTTACGGCCATCCGGATGGCTTTTGCAAATGCCTTGAAAATGGCTTCTATTTTATGATGTTCATTTTCCCCACGGCAGTAAATATTCAGGTTGCATTTAGCTGCATCACTGAAGGATTTGAAAAAATGAAAGAACATTTCCGTTGGCATCTCACCGATTTTTTCACGCTTGAATTCTGCATCCCAAACCAGCCAGTTACGTCCACCAAAATCAATTAGCACTTTGGCTTCTGCTTCATCCATTGGCAAAGCAAAACCATACCGCTCGAGTCCCTTTTTATCGGCCAGGGCTTTTGCAAAGGCTTCTCCCAATGCAATCCCGGTATCTTCGATCGTATGGTGTTCGTCAATGTGTAAATCACCATTTGTTTCTATGATGAGATCAAGTTTTCCGTGCCTGGCGATCTGATCCAGCATATGATCAAAAAAACCCAAACCTGTTTGGATTTTGGCTTTACCGGAACCATCCAGGCGTTCATGTTCAACTTTCCGTAATCCAAGTTTCAGGAAGGAATAGATTTCTGCCCAATCACAGGATTCCAGTGCTACGGTTGTTTCCCTTAACTCCATAGCTTTATCCTTGATCTCTGATCCACCCAGTTCCGGGTCAAGGTTTAACCAGATTGCTTTGGAACCTATGTTTTTGGCCAGCTGCACATCAGTTATGCGATCCCCAATCACATATGAATTCTCCAAATCATACTCCGGGTTATTCATATAGTGCGTGAGCATTCCCGTACCGGGTTTACGTGTAGGCAGGTTTTCATGCGGGTAACTTCTGTCGATTAATACTTCCTTGAAAAAGATCCCTTCCCCTTCGAGACTTTTCATCACCAGGTTGTGAAGTGGCCAGAAGGTATCTTCCGGAAAACTGGCCGTACCCAATCCATCCTGGTTGGTAACCATAACCAGTTCATAATCCAGCTCACGGGCAATTCTTCCCATGTATTCAAACATTTTGGGATAGAAGGTCAGCTTGTCAAAAGAATCCAGCTGGTAGGTGGGCGGCGCCTCGTTAATCAGGGTGCCATCGCGGTCGATGAATAAAACGCGTTTAGCCATAAGGGTTATTATCGATGAAAGTTACTGATACTGTTTCAATGCTTCGATCAATTCTGAATTTTCTTTTTCCGTTCCTACTGTAATCCGAAGGCAATCGGCGCAGAGAACAACAGATGAGCGATCCCGCACCACAATGCCTTTATCAAGCAGGTATTGATATGTTTTTTTCGCATCCCTGACTTTCACCAGGAGGAAATTTGCGTCAGAGGGATACACTTTCTGAACGATCGCCAGGGATGGCAATTCACGCTCCAGCCTACCCCGCTCTTCCACCAACACCCGGATCATCTCATTTACCTGCTCTACTTCATCCAGGGCTT
>JALOMU010000399.1 GCA_025455285.1 Flavihumibacter sp. | reverse complement strand
TCTATGTGAAACTTAGATTTCCGGACAGTATTGGAGGTAATGCTGCTATTCGTGATACCAATCGCGATGGCAAAGCCGACCAGGTAATTAAGTTAGGTAATTACGAGGATAAGGGTAGATATGGCACTGCCATGAAAGTGCATAATGGATATATTTATTTCAGTTCTGAATTATATGTGTTTCGGCAGAAACTTGAGCCTGATAAATTAGTGCCAACAGGTCCCATTGAAACAGTGGTTATAGATGATCACGCACACGGTCGGCACGAGCATATCGCCAAACCCATTGCATTTGACAAGAAAGGAAATATCTATGTCGCATTTGGTGCACCCAACAATAATTGCCAGGAAAAAAACCGCGTACCAGGATCGCCAGGTATCAATCCCTGTCCCTGGCTCGACGACCATGGTGGTGTCTGGAAATTTGATGCCAATAAACTCAACCAGCGCCAGGAAGATGGTGTTCGTTATGCCACCGGCTTACGCAGCATTGTCGGTATGGATTGGAACAATTCGGATGACGCACTCTATGTAGTCCATCATGGAAGGGATGATCTCTATCGGTTGTATCCCGATCTCTATACTCCCTGGCAGAGTGCGATGCTTCCTTCAGAAGAATTTCTCAAGATAAAGGAAGGTGATAATGCCGGCTGGCCATATTACTACTATGATCAAATGGTCGGAAAGCGCATACTCGCGCCTGAGTATGGAGGCGATGGAAAAATTGCCGACAGCTCCGGTAAATATGTAGATCCCCTCATCGGTTTTCCCGGACACTGGGCTCCCAATGATTTGTTCTTTTATACAGGTGATCAGTTTCCTTCACATTATAAGAATGGTGCATTCATTGCCTTTCATGGTTCTACAAACAGGGCCCCATACCCGCAGGCGGGTTATATTATTGTTTTTGTTCCCTTCAAAAACAATCAACCTACCGGAGAATGGGAAGTATTTGCGGATGGCTTCGCAGAAGTGGATCCAATCGTCAATGTAAATAATGCACGCTATCGTCCTATGGGCATCAGCATGGGTCCGGATGGTTCCATGTATTTCAGTGATACCGAACATGGAAAAATCTGGCGGGTAATGTATACCGGCAAAAAGAAGTTTGGTAAAAAACAGCTGGCTTCCATGGAAGCAAGAAAACTGCAGGCGCATATCCGTACTCCGGATATTAAAAAAGATGATCTCGAAGCCGGACTGGTTTCCAACAGTGAAAAAATATACAACCGGTATTGCAGTGGCTGTCACCAGAAAAATGGCCAGGGTGATGGAAATCGCTTTCCTCCCTTAGGAAATACCGATTGGGTTACCGGTGATAAGAATCGCCTGATACGCCTGGTATTGATGGGAATGGATGGCCCTATCGAGGTAAATGGCAAACCCTATAATTCCAATATGCCGCAACACCGGTTTTTGAAAGATGAGGACATCGCACAGGTGCTGACCTATATACGTACCCAATTTGGTAATTCGGCCAGTGCGATTAGCCCGGAAGAAGTAAGTGAAGTGAGAAAAGAAATCAATACTCAAACAGGATCCAAATAACGCTTAAACTTGAACTCATGGAGGAGGCAACTATTCGGGATGAAGAACTGCTGATCCGGATGCGGAATAACAATGAGGAAGCACTGGCTATCTTGTATCGCCGGTACTGGGAGATTTTATTTCGAAAAGCGTATGCCTTACTCAAAGATGAACCCGCCTGTGAGGATATTATCCAGGAAATTTTTGTGCGTATCTGGAACAACCGGCATTCATTGGTGATCACTGCTTCCTTAGCTGCTTACCTTTCTGCTTCCGTTCGTTATGAAGTGATTCGCAAAATTAAAACCGGTAAAGTTCATGCAGATGTTTTTGCTGCATTGGCCCATCAATACCAGCAAGTCAGTAGCCAGGAACAGATGGAAGAGAAGGAATTATTGCATCACATAAATTCCATCGTGAATCAGTTATCTACAAAATGCAAACAAGTATATAAGCTGAGCAGAGAAGAGCAATTGAGTCATAAAGAAATTGCAGCACTTCTTCAGATATCACCTAAAACAGTAGAAAATCATTTAACCAAAGCACTAAGAGAACTGCGTTATTCATTGGGTTATACCCTACTGATTATTTTCCTGCATATATTCTAAGCACTACCCTATGCCGGATAAACAATCCTTCCAATCAGTAATTGACCGCTTTTTAAGCGGAGAACTGGATGAAGCATCCCTGCTTCAACTGATGGAAACTATGGAACGCAGTGAATTGGATGGTGATACAAATCCTGGTATCACTAACCTGGAAACAAGAAGGGAACAACAGCTGGAAAAATTATTGAATAAAGTACACCAGTCCGAAAAATCATCCTATCGCAAGCCTTCCATTAATTGGGTAAGACATTTTGCCATAACCTGTTTTGGATTACTGTTTACTGCTTCCATCTATTTTTATCTGAAACCAGCTTCATTGGTGCATCGCTGTACCCAGGCGGATCTGCGGGTAGGTGAGGAGCCGGTTTCTGCAATGCTGGCAGCGCTTTATGTAGAACCTCAACAACAACAGTTATCAAAAGTAAGTTGTGTAAATACAACTGAAGATGGTTACCTGCGATTTGAATCCAAGTTGATCGAATCGGAATCGCTGCGGAAAGAAATTGCATTGGATCAGGATGCCCGTTACCTGGTTTTTGAGGATCAGGATATCAACCAGTTACTGGCGGTGCTGAAAAAAAAATACCAGGTTGATTTTACGGTAACCGGCCAGCTACCCGAACAACAATTTTCCGGGTTTATATCAACGGGACTAAATCTTAAAATGGTAGTGCAATTACTGGTTTCCTCCGGTCTCTTTGAAGTGAGTATACGGGGAAAACAGGTGCACCTGAGTTCGAGGATATAATTATTAAAAATGCCAACATGAAAAGAAGAGAGTTACTGAAATATTTATCGGTTGCGCCAGCAGGAGCTGCTTTGCCCCTTGGTGGATTTGC
>JALOMU010000398.1 GCA_025455285.1 Flavihumibacter sp. | reverse complement strand
AATACCCCCATGATGGAAATATCACAGGCCCCATTTGCCTTGATCATGGTGAGGGTTTTAACGGACACATAGGCTTTCATTTTCTTATCACCTCTCCAGTCGTTCCATCCTTTTCCATCAAACCAGATTTTCAGAACCCCATCCTTGACCTCGGTCCGGATTCTGTCATTTACTTTTTTATCAACGGAACTAACAGCCACTCCGGATTCATCTCCCTGGGAAATGTAAATATCAATAGCGCTGCTTGCATCGATAGCAGTAAAGTTGCCTACAGATCGTTGTTCCGCATTGGCGTCATTGATCAAAAATTTCTGAGCCCGACCGGCAACTACACTCATTACCAGTCCCACTAAAAGCAGGTATTTTTTCATATGCTTATTTACTTTGAGATTTTACACTTCCACCACTTCCGGTACGTAAGTTACGGATCAATCCACCACCCTTGTAATGAATAGCGCCCCCACTGCTGGCTTCGGCATTTAATTCTTTGGTAACAGTGATATCAACTACACCACCACTGCTGACATCAGCTGAACAGTAATTGCTGGTTAATCCATATCCTTTGAAAATTGCGCCACTGCTGGCTTCCACAGACAATTTTTCTGCAGAACCGCTTATTTCTGTAATGGCTCCACTGCTGTTATCAGAACTGATTTCAGAAGCATTGAAACTGGCTTCAATGATGGCGCCGGAGCTGGCATCCAATTTAATTTTAGATGCTTTAATCGTACTGGCAGTTTTTGCGATTGCGCCAGAAGAGGCACTTAGTTCAGTCAGTTCCCGAACCGATACATAAGCTTTAAATTTCAGGTTCTTCCTCCATTTCCAGTTGCCATCGGTATGGTCAATATATACTTTCAATACCCCATTATCTACCACCGTTTTGATACGGTCGGTATATTCCGGATTGGAGCAGCTCACTGCCACCCCTTCTTTATCTGACTGTTGTAACAAGAGTTCAATACCGGTTGATACTTTAACACCGGTAAAACTTCCCACGGACCGCTCGCGGGCATTGTTATCAGTAATGGTAGTGGTTTGGGCCAGGAGGCTGGTGCTTACAAAAAGCAGCAGGAAAAGGTTTATCAATTTGCGCATGACGGTTGTATTTTCAGTAGGACGGATCAAATCTCCAAAATGTTACAGCTATTTTATTTTTTTTGGCCTTAACTTGCAGCCTGATTACGGCCGTAGTCAAAAATCAGTTTCCCGGGGTGCTGAGGATCTCCGATCCAAGGCTGAGATAATACCCGTTGAACCTGGTCAGGGTAATGCCTGCGCAGGGAAGGTGGTTGAATAGCATTTATTCCTCCTTTTGCTTTCGCAGCATTTCTCTCAAATCATTTTTTCAACTTAATGAAACACAATGAAAAAAATGTTTTTGGGGATATGCGCATCCATGTTATGTATCCCTCTTTTTGCTCAAATCAGACCAATTGTAATTGCCGACCAGCAAACCCGTAAACCACTTGGCAGGGCCAGCCTTGAATGGCCGGACGGATCTGGCAGGATCAGTGATGAACAAGGCAAAATCAGCCTGAATGCACCATCCGGTTCTGCTGTCATTTCCAGTGTGGGATACCGGCCTTCTGTTGTTCAGTTTCCAATTAGTGGTGACACAATTTTTCTGGACCCCCTGAATCTTTTTCTTGAACCGGTAGAAGTCACTGCCCTGAGGGCCAGCGACAAAGCCCCCTTTGCTCGTACAAATATTTCCGCCAAAGACCTGGCGAAACAAAACCTGGGACAGGACCTCCCCTTTCTCCTGAACCAGACGCCTTCCGTAGTAGTCAGTTCTGATGCCGGCAATGGCGTAGGTTATACAGGCATCCGGATTCGTGGTTCAGATGCCACCCGCATCAACATGACCCTGAATGGCATTCCTTATAATGACGCGGAAAGCCAGGGTATGTTCCTGGTTAACCTGCCCGACTTTGCCTCTTCCGTAGGGAGCATCCAGGTGCAGCGCGGGGTTGGTACTTCCAGCAATGGAGCCGGTGCATTTGGAGCCACGCTGAACCTGAGTACGAATGAATTCCGCGAGGAACGTTATGCTGAAATCAATAACAGCTATGGCTCTTTTAATACCTGGAAAAACACGGTAAAATTGGGCTCCGGATTAATCGGGGATCATTTTACCATCGATGCCCGCCTATCCCGGATCAGCAGCGATGGGTATGTAGACAGGGCCAGTACCGATTTGCAATCCTTTTATCTTTCGGGTGCCTATCTCACTGAGAAATCAAGCCTGCGACTGAATATTTTTTCCGGGAAAGAGAAAACGTACCAGGCCTGGAATGGTATTCTTCAATCGGAGGCAAGGGGTCCCAACCGCCGGTTTAACAGTGCGGGTACGGAGAAACCAGGCAGTCCTTACAACAATGAAACTGACAATTACCAGCAGGATCATTATCAACTCTTCTTTAATCATTCCGTATCAGAGCAGCTTTCCTTTAATACAGCTGCCTTCCTGACCCGCGGTCGTGGTTACTATGAACAATACAAAGCAGGAGAAGATTATGAAGACTATGGACTAAACTACCCGATAATCAATGGCAGTCCGGTTACCAGCACAGATCTCATCCGGCAGCTCTGGCTGGACAATTATTTCTATGGCGGCATTTATTCAGTTCAGTATAAAAAGAAGGGAACCGGCATTACAGTAGGTGGTGCTATTACCCGGTATGATGGCGATCATTATGGCCGGGTCATCTGGGCCGATAAAGGAATTCAGCCCGGGCATGAATGGTATAACAATGATGCGCTGAAGACTGACTTTAATATGTATGCCAAGTGGACCCAGCAACTGGGATCCAGATGGCAGAGTTTTCTGGATATCCAGGGTCGCACTGTTGGATATAAGATCAGTGGATTCAGAAACAATCCGGGCATACGTACGGATAACAGCTATCAGTTTTTTAATCCCAAAATCGGAATCAGTTATTCTCACCAGGGCTGGCAGGCATTTGCTTCTTATGCAATCGCCA
>JALOMU010000397.1 GCA_025455285.1 Flavihumibacter sp. | reverse complement strand
AAAAAACAGGCTGGCATACATTTCCATCGTGGTGTAGTTCCAGTCGCCATTTTTATCCTTGATATCACCTGCCAGTTTTTCCTCCTGGACCTGCATTTCTCTACACCCATTCTCGAAACTTTGTATAGTACGACTTTGCAGAGAACCACTCACCTTACCTTTTTTATCCATCATACGAACATCATTCAATGCCGTATAATTGATTTCCCGCAGGTTTTTAAACGCGCGATAAAAGCTTGTATCTAATTGGATCCTGCGTACAAAACCGGGCACATCCAGGTTGGATAATACCACTACTTCCTTGAGCGTAACGATTTTATCATCTATTGTAAGCAGGGAATCCTGGGCTCTAACTGAAAAAGAGGAGCCCAACAACAGCAATAAAAAGTACAATACGGAGGATAAGGATGATTTCAAGCGGATGTGATCTTATTTAGGAAATAACATTCTGTAATCAACCCGGATTTTTCCTTTGGAAATATCATCCAGTTTGCGTTTCAGCAGGGTCCTTTTCAGGGGTTTGATATGATCAATGAAAAGCTTTCCATCAATATGATCATATTCATGAAGGATGACCCTAGCAGTAATTCCAGTGAAGGTTTTTTCCTGGGGTTCAAATGCATCATTCAGGTAGGTGAGCGTAACGGTTTCTTTGCGCATTACATCTTCCCGAACTTTGGGTATGCTCAAACAGCCTTCATTATACGCCCATTCCTCTCCATCAAGGTGCTTGATCTGTGCATTGATGAATACTTCGCGGATACCTTCATCGCCAGGATACTCTTTCTTTTCATCATCGTCCAGGTTATGTATAATTTGAAGACTGTCCACCACAAATAACCTGATGGGACGATTGATTTGAGGTGCAGCAAGGCCTACCCCATTGCTATTGTACATGGTCTCCCACATATCCGCAATCAGTTGCTCCAGTCCCGGATACTCTTTATCAATCTCAGTGCCCACTGCCCGTAGAACCGGATGGCCATATGCTACAATAGGTAATATCATGAATTTTAAATAATTAGCGGGCAAAGTTACGAAATCCGGCCCAACCATTCCTGCAATAAGATGGTAGCTGCAATTTCATCAACCAGGGCTTTGTTCTGACGGGCTTTCTTTTTTAATCCGGATTGCAGCAAGGTCTGTTTCGCCATAACGGATGTATAGCGTTCATCCACTTTTTCAATAGGCAGCTGCGGGAAGTTTTTCTGGATTTCCTTTATAGCAGCTGCTACCAGGGGAGTTGCGTGGGTTTCGGAATCATCCCAATTGCGGGGGTCTCCTATTATGATGCGTTCTACTTGTTCTGCTGCCAGGTATTTCTTCAGGAAGGGAATCAATTCTTTGGATTCAATGGTGGTAAGTCCGGTTGCTATAATCTGCAAAGGATCCGTAACTGCGATTCCGGTTCGTTTTCCGCCATAATCAATGGCCATTATTCTGGGCATGGTTATCTATTTTATCGGACCAGCAAATCCGCAATCACAAAAAGGGCAAATACAACACTCGCAATACCATTAGCTGTCATGAAGGCAAGGTTTACCCTGCTGAGGTCATTGGGTTTCACGATGGAATGCTGATAGATGAGCATCCCGGTAAATACCAACACCCCTATCCAGTACCAGGCACCAAAATGTCCTTCTAAACCAGCCAATACCACACTGGTGGTGCTTAACAGGTGAAGCAATTCAGAAACCCGGAGCGCTTTCTTTTTTCCCAATGCCGCCGGAATAGAGTGCAACTGGTTGGAGCGATCAAATTCTTCATCTTGTAAAGCATAAATAATATCAAAGCCACTTACCCAGAAAATCACGGCAAAAGAAAACAACACAGGAAGCCAGTCGAAGTACCCTGTAACGGCCAGGTAGGCACCTATGGGCGCGAGGGATAATCCGAGTCCCAATACCAGGTGACAGAGTGCTGTAAAACGTTTGGTATAACTGTACCCCAACACTACGAGCAAGGCAACTGGTGATAAATAAAAACAAAGCGGATTGATGAAATAGGTGGCCGCGATAAAGAATACTGCATTGGCAATCGTAAACCAGAGAGCCCGGTCTGCACTGATGATACCGGCAGGTATTTCGCGGATAGCGGTTCGTGGGTTTTTGGCATCAAACTGGCGGTCGAGGTACCGGTTGAAGGCCATCGCCGCACTCCTGGCAAAAACCATACAGGCGATCACCAGCAGAAACTTCAGAATAACCAGGCGATAATCCTGGGTTAATAAACCAAAATACCCGGTTGAACCGGTAGCAGCCAGAAAAAAACCAATCATTGCAAAAGGCATAGCGAAGATGGTATGGCTGAATTTGATCAGGCTCAGGTAATTCTTTACGGTTGACATCGGTCTTATATTTTTTTTCGAACCAGCTCCCACAAAACAATTCCAGCTGCAATGGAAACATTCAGTGAATGTTTCATTCCAAACTGTGGAATTTCAATGGACCCCTTGCACATCGGCAATACAGCTGCATCAACGCCATTTACCTCATTGCCAAAAATCAGGGCAATTTTCTCATTGGGTTCCTGGTAAAGCTGGTTCAGGGGTATGCTGTCTGTCACCTGCTCTACTGCGAAAACCTCATAGTCCTGATTCCTCAATTCCTCCACTGCTTCACTGGTCGTAGCATAATAACGCCAATGAACGGTTTCGGTTGCACCCAGCGCTGTTTTATGAATATCCCGGTGGGGCGGCTGTGGGGTATAGCCACAGAGATAAATTGCTTCGATCAGGAAAGCGTCTGCGGTTCGGAATACACTTCCCACATTATGCATACTTCTAATATTATCCAGCACCACCACAATGGGAATTTTCTCGGATTGTTTGAACTCATCTATTGATTTTCTTCCCAGTTCCTCCAGGCGAAGTTTACGCATGCTGCAAATATACAAAGATTGATTCCCAACTTTTCCCCACCGTGATTTCACCCGGAGGGGCATCTGAGGGAAGACCCTATATTTGCTGCCTATGTCGAAATCGAGTGCAGATACCCC
>JALOMU010000396.1 GCA_025455285.1 Flavihumibacter sp. | reverse complement strand
AAAAATACTGAAAGAACTGGCAGATGGTGAGTTGCATTTATTGGTGGGTACGCATGCTTTATTAGAGGATCCAGTTCAATTCCGGCAACTGGGATTGGCTATAATTGATGAGCAGCATCGATTTGGTGTGGCACAACGAGCGCGACTCTGGAAAAAAGCAAGCATTCCCCCACATGTGCTTGTAATGACAGCCACGCCTATCCCAAGAACACTGGCTATGACTGCTTACGGGGATCTTGATTATAGTATTATTGATGAGTTGCCACCTGGCAGACAACCCATCACCACTGTTCATCGTTTTGATTATTCAAGAGCCCAGGTAATGGATTTTATCAAAGAGGAAATTCAAAAAGGCCGACAGGCGTATTGCATCTTTCCACTCATTGAAGAATCTGAAAAACTGGACCTGGAAAACCTGATGCGGGGATATGAAAACATCAAAGCATTTTTTCCCGAGCCCAAATACTGGATCAGCATGGTCCATGGCAGAATGGCGCCGGATATAAAGGAAACCAATATGCAACGATTCGTACAAAACGATACTCAGATCATGGTGGCAACAACAGTGATTGAAGTAGGTGTTAACGTACCCAATGCGAGTGTAATGGTGATTGAAAGTGCAGAAAAATTCGGTTTATCACAGCTCCACCAGTTAAGAGGGAGGGTCGGAAGAGGAAGTGAAAAGAGTTTTTGCATATTATTAACAGGCACCCAGCTAACCAATGAGGCACGCGAACGGTTGAAAATTATGTGTGCCACGAATGATGGTTTCCGGATTGCAGAAAAGGACCTGGAATTAAGAGGTCCCGGTGATATTGAAGGCACCCGGCAAAGCGGAATGTTGAACTTCAAACTGGCAGATCTCATAAAAGATAAACAATGGCTGGATGCCGCAAAATACCAGGCAGCACAGGTGCTGGAAACAGATCCGGAATTGAAGCGGGAAGAAAACAGCGCATTAAAATTTTACCTTCAGGCACAGAAAGGAAAACTGGCCTGGAGCAGGATATCGTAAATCTACTGACTGGAAGAATCGATTTTTTGATGTAAATTCAATAGACCTTGAGACGCACAATCCAAATACTCATCTTGACCCTATGTTCTTTTGCAGGATTTACTCAAAAGAATACACTCGGCCTTGAGTTTGTTGAAAACAAAGGGCAATGGGATCCTTCTGTTACTTTTAAAGGGGATCTCGGAAACGGTGCTTTTTTCCTTCAGCATAAAGGGTTCACCGTACTGCAGCACAATCCCGATGATCTTAAAAAACTGGCCTCTCTCGGACATGGACATATGCATGATGAACCATCTGGTGGAGGAAAAGGAAATAAGAATAAAGCAACTTCTTCCAAAGCAAGTGTTGGCATACCAGCAGAAGGCGGAGCAACTGATGAAACATTTGTATTGCGTTCACATGCTTACAGAATGGAATTGGTCGGCATGACTGCGAACCCGCAACTCATTCCCGAAAAACCATTGCCAGGAGTGGTATCCTATTTTTTAGGAAATGATCCATCCAAATTCGGATCCAATTGTCGTGTATACAGTACCGTTACTTACAAGAATGTATATCCGAATATTGATATCCGCTACTATTCCGATGAAGGTTTCCTGAAATATGAATTCATCGTGCAGCCTGGGGGTAATCCATCCCAGATTGTTATGAAATATGATGGGGTTGATAAGCTTTCCCTGAGTAAAGGAGAACTGGTTATTAAAACAAGTGTAGGAGAAGTGCGGGAATTGCCGCCTTACACATTTCAGGTTGGTCCAAAAGGCAGAACTGAAATCCCTTCCCGATATGCTGTGCGTGGCAACCAGGTTTTCTTTCAGCTGGAAGCCTACGATAAAACAGTTCCATTGATTATTGATCCCACGCTGATTTTCGCAACGTTTACCGGCAGTCGTTCTGATAACTGGGGATATACAGCTACTTATGGTCCGGATGGCAGTTTGTATAGCGGAGGAATTGTTTTTGGCGACGGATTTCCAACTTCACCAGGGGCATTTCAATCCAATTTTCAGGCAACCCGGGGCCAAAATAAATTCAATATGGGGATCATGAAATTTGATCCTTCCGGAACCCAGCGTTTGTATGCTACTTATATCGGAGGTGACAATGCAGATCAACCACATAGTTTAATTGTGGACCCACAGGGTGATCTTGTTATCGCAGGCAGAACCAATTCCTCCAATTTTCCGGCACTCCGTAGTTTTGGTCCGCAAGGTGGATATGATATTGTATTGGCAAAACTGAATCCAAGTGGTACCGGTCTCATAGGATCCATCCGGATCGGTGGTGCTGAAAACGATGGAGAGAATTCCGGCGACAGTCACACTGGTACCACGCGACAGCTGATTAATTTTTATGGAGACGATGCCAGAAGTGAAGTTAATATTGACAGAGCAGGAAATATTTACCTGGCTTCCTGTACCCGTTCCAATAATTTTTTCACAACTGCCAATGCTCCTTATCGAACCTTTGGCGGTGGACAGGATGCGGTACTGATTAAGACAGATCCAACATTATCGAATATTTTAGTATCCACTTACCTTGGAGGTTCAGCCTTTGATGCAGGTTTTGTATTGGGTATTCATCCATTCAATGGCGATATCTGGATTTGTGGTGCAACCCTCAGTGATAATTTTCCGGGTGATAAATCGGGCACTTTAGGCCAAACATTTGGAGGAGACCAACCGGATGGTTTTATTGCCATCTTCTCCAGTGATGGATCCGTTCATAAAAAGTCAACCTATATCGGTACACCACAACGGGATGCAGTACTGGGTTTTGAATTCGACAGGCAAGGTGACCCTTATGTAATGGGCATAACTTTTGGAAACTGGCCACGCATCAATGCCGTGTATGGTACAGATGGTGCCAAACAATTTATCGGCAAACTCAGACCCGATCTTTCCGGCTGGGTCTATACAACTACATATGGAACCAGTTCCAGCTTACCTAATATTTCACCTGTTGCTTTCCTGGTAGATCGTTGCGAAAATGTGTATGT
>JALOMU010000012.1 GCA_025455285.1 Flavihumibacter sp. | reverse complement strand
TAAACTGAACCCGGTAATAACCTGGTTGAGCATTTTCCTCCCTATGACGAAAAGGCCTGCCGGCACTGGGTTTCTTTCGAAACCTGGAATCCGCAAGTGGCAATACTTTAATATTTCCTGCAGAGCCATTCGGGTAGCCGCTGCTATGATTGGTACAACTAAAGAAATAGATGATGGAGTCGCGGTAATCATATCCCTTCTTTCCACCGGTTTTGGTTTCCGGACTCAATTGCACCCTTCCCCAGGGAGCTACGGCACCTGGATAGGTTCCACCTTCCGCCCCCCATTTGGTTGGTTGTTCGGCATTGCTAGTACCTATAAAAGGATTGACCAGTTCCAGTACGGTTCTTGCCTGGTTTGTTTGTACGGCTTGCGCAGCAGCATAAAAAGGGAGAAATACACAACCCGCTATTGCAGTTGCTACTAAAGAAAAAAGGGCCTGTTTCATACGGCCCTGAAAATAAGAAATCTGCTGCACCCGTAACAGGATCTGCGCCTCCCCCTACCCTCAATTTGCGCAAAAGCCTCAATTACCCATCAGGTAATTGAGGCTTTTCGTTCCAGGTCTCACGTCTCACATCTCACGTCTCACATCCTAATAACCTTGGTTCTGCACCAGGTTCGGATTCACCCGTATATCGTTGAAAGGAATGGGAAACGCCCAGGAACGGGAGTTGGCACCAACAGAGCAATTATTGGAAGAAGAACCACCTGCAACACCACATTCAGTTCTGTTGATGATGCGCGTAGTACGTTTGATATCAAACCAACGGTGTCCTTCACCAAGCAATTCTACTCTCCGCAACAACAGGATCGCGTCCAGGAGTGCTGCTCCTGTTTCAGTACCTTCATCCACTCCCCGGGCAGCGCGTAAAGTATTCAGATCATCCAACGCTGATGGATTTCCAAGACGCTGTTTGGCTTCTGCCCGAATCAGCATCATTTCCCCTGCACGGAATACTTTAAAGCTATTTACACCGGGATATTTATCAACAATGGTTCTTTGAAAACCACCAATACCAGTTTGATTAAAGAGAATAACTCCAGGTTCGTCATAAGCCCCACCCAGGTCTTTAATAATATTGCTGATTGGAGTGGCTACCCGGTAATTCGGATTACCTCCTGAAATACCACCACCCGGTGTAAGTGTATTGTCAGAAGGAATTGCCCAATACACTTCACTGGAAGGAGCAGCTTCTGTATCAGTTGAAAATGCTGCTACATAACCTTCGGCATCTGTGAGTCCGCGAGCATCAAGTGCTATAGTTGCTTCATCAATTGCTTCCTGCCAGTTTCCTGCATATAAATTGATTCGGGCCTTCATAGCATGTACCACTGTTTCATCAATGTAATAGCGGGCAGTATTACCGGAAGGATTACCCCCCTGCTCAAATGCAAGCAGGGCATTGTCGAGATCTTCAAAAATCCGGTCATAGACTTCTTTTACCGTATTTCGTGCCGGCAAAATGGTCAGCGGATTTAAAGGATCAAAACTGGTTACATAAGGAACAGCCAGTTCGGTAGAATTGCGATCATATTGGGGAGCAAAATAACGCAGCAGATCAAAATGTGCATGCGCACGAATAGCCAGGGCCTGCCCGCGAACCGTTTTTGCATCCGCCTCTGTATCTCCCGTCTCATATTCTGGTAAGGCCTGCAGTACATTGTTCACCCGGGAAATGATTTCATAACCCTGGCGGAATGCACCCTGTACCGCACCATTATCTGCATTGTAGGCTAGCTCAGATAAAATACGCCAGTTACCCAGGCTTTCAAGTGCCTCAATCATATCATCTCCCATCATATCGGGTAATGCACTCCATGCACTTGAAAAACCACTTGCTGCAGGATTATTGTAATACCTCACACTTTTAAATCCTTCATAACCTCCCTGAAGGGCCGATTGCACATCTTCAAAGGTTTTCAATTCGGTAAGTTCTGTCTGCGGTTCTGTTTCCAGCTGTTTGTTACAGGCACTCATTACCAGCAGGCCTCCCGCTATCATCGTTGTATATAAAAAACTACGTTTCATGTGTTCTGTTTTTGAGAATTAAAGGGTAAGGTTAACGCCTACGGTTACACGCTTTAAAGAAGGATACTGTGCACCACTCACCGAGGCATTGGAGTTCGGATCTGCATCGTTCACACTGGACACTTCCGGATCCCAACCCTGGAACTTGAATTTGGTATACAGGTTCTGACCCTGTACAAAAATCCGGAAGCCCTGGATCTTAAGGCGACTTACCACTTCTGCCGGTAAGGTGTAGGCCAGTTGTACATTTCTCAACCGAAAGAAATCTCCTTTCTCCAGGAAACGGGTAGTATTAGACTCTGTTGTTTCGCTGATCCGTGGGAAATCGGTGATTTGGCCAGGTGTTGTCCAGGCTGTCAATCCACTTCTTGCAAAACCGGAAGTGGTATAACCATTGTATTCCACATTCAGGCGCGCATTGTTATAGATATAATTTCCTGCTGATAAAACACCAAAGGCTGAGAATTCGATTCCTTTATAACTCACTGTAGTAGTTAAACCGGCATTGTGTGGAGCATCACTGGTTCCCAATACCACCAGATCATTCGCATCATATTGCTCTGTAATTGTTTTTCCATCGGCTTTGTAATACTGTGAGTTTCCGTTCGCCGGATTCACACCTGCATACCGTACCAGGTAAAAACTATTGAAGGGTTTACCAACCTGGAGGGCCTGGAAGCTCTTGTACAACTGGAAATCCTGGCCATCCGGGAGCGACTTAATCGTATTCTTATTATACGCATAATTCGCATCAATTGACCATTTGAAATTCCGGTTATTGATAATCTTCACACCAATGGAAGCTTCAATACCACGGTTCTGCATGCTTCCATTGTTGCTCAGCAGGGTTCCGTTTCCTCCACTGGTACTCGGAACAAAAGGAGAGAAATACAATCCCTTGGTTAAGCTGTTATACCATTCAACAGATGCCCGTACCCGCGATTGGAAGAATTCCATATCAGCACCGATGTTAAGCGTGCTTCTGATTTCCCAGGTCAGCAGGTTATTTCCCAAACGATTTACACTCAAAGAACCCCTACCACCATAACTACCTCTTCCATATTGTTGCAGGTAAGGAAAATCACCAATACCATTCTGATTACCCACAGATCCATAACTCGCTTTGAGTTTGAGGAAATTCATGGCGTTGAACTTGAAAAAATCTTCATCACTCACAATCCAGCTCGCACCTACTGATCCGTATTGTGTCCAGCGGTTCTCCGGGCTCAGTTTTGATGAACCATCGGTTCTTCCTGTTAAAGTCAAATAATAACGCCCCTTATACGCATAATCGACAGATCCGAAATAAGACATCAGAGCATTGTTCTCCGGAAATCCTCCTCCAACAACCGGAATGAATCCATTGTCAACTGTTCCGGGTACCAATCCTGCTTCATTATCAAACGGCAGCAGTAAGCCATAGGCTGTGTAGTTGAATGCACGGGATGTATTTTTTACAAACTCCGTGAAGAGCGATACTGACAAATTATGATCACCAGCCTGGTCAAGATCAGTTTTATAATTTAAACTATTGGTTACCGTGTACCTGAATCTTCTGTCCAGGCTTCTTGCGATTTCACCATTCCGGCGGAAATCCTGACCAAAAGCTTCATTCTGACGAGCCGACTGTGTACCATTTTTAATGATACTGAATCCTTCTAATTGAGAATAGTCTCCACCTGCATTAATGCGATAGGTAAGATTCTTCACCCATGGTAATTTGTATTCCAGGAAGATATTTCCGGAACCTTTTAACTGCCAGCTGCGGTTAGGATTTTCAATCAGATCTTCAGCCGGATTAATCCAGAAAGGAAACTGAACAGACTCTCCATATGAACCATCCGTATTGTACGGACGCTCATAGGGCAAGGCCCAGATTACAGTATTCAGTGGAGAACCAATGCTCTGGTCTCCTTCAAAAGTACCTGTGTAATTGGACCAGCCACCAGCCATATTGGCACCAATTTTCAGGTTATTATCGGTATGTGCGATATTGATCCGGCCATTGTATTTTTTGATCCCCGTTCCAATCGCGATACCTTCTTCATCGTAGTAACCCAAAGAAGTATAAAAGGTGGTCTTATCGGTACCACCGGAGGCAGAAATCTGGTGCGATTGCATTCCCGCATTGCGGAAAACAAAATCATTCCAATTGGTATTCACCTTGCTGAGTTCTTCCACCTCTGCAGCTGACCAACCCCAGGGGTTACCGGCAATATTCATTTCGAAGTCCAGTTTTTCCTGGGTATTCATCAGTTTCAACTGATTTTCCGGAAGCCTGGCCGTACCGATCTGGCCATCATAACTAAGACGCATACGTCCCGCTCTTCCCTTTTTAGTAGTAATTACAATTACCCCATTGGCACCACGTGATCCGTAAATAGCAGTAGAAGCTGCATCTTTCAAAATGGTTACAGACTCAAAATCATTTTGGTTCATGCTGCTGAAATCACCTGCGCGGATTTCCACTCCATCGAGAATATACAAGGGTGCATTGGATCCATTGATGGATCCTTTACCACGGATGATCACATCCGCATTTCTACCCGGTTGCCCGGATCCTGTTTTTACGTTGATACCAGGTGCCTGCCCCTGTAACATCTGATCAAAAGATGCATTCGGCTGTGTCCGTATATCATCAATTGACACTACAGATACAGAACCTGTATTCGCGCGGCGCGTACGGGTTGCATATCCTGTTACCACCACTTCATTTAAGGATCGGCTGGCTTGTTTCATACTAACCAGCAATTCATTTCCAGTAATTGTCACTTCTATTTCATCGTATCCAACATAGGTGAATACCAATGCACGTGCATTGTCCGGAGCAGATACAGAGAAGCTTCCCTGTTCATTGGTAGTGCCCAGAATAGCGCCATTTTTTACTCGGATGGAGGCTCCTACAACCGGACTTCCATCTTTTTCATCCACCACTTTTCCTGTAACAGCTTTTTGTGCAGCTGCAGTTGTACTCAACGAAATCAATACCGTCAAGTACAAGATAATTTTCCTCATAATGCTGTTTTTTCGTTAAATATTTGATCTTCTTTTCGTGAAGGCAGAGACAATCAAAATTAACTTAGTGTTGCATGTACGCAGAAATCAAGTGTTGAGTGGTGAAATTTCAGGATATACATATCAAACTAGATGATTAAAGATTCATAGAAGAAGGCTACCTTTAATAGGTATTCCATCCACTCACCATTAAATCAAATGCTATGTCAGTTGTAAAAGTGTTGGAATTGATGGCCAACTCCACTAAAAGTTGGGAAGATGCCGCCCAGCAGGCTGTTACCGAAGCTTCCAAAAGCCTGCATAATATCCGTTCCGTTTATATCCAGGACATGAGTGCCACCGTTGAAAATGGAAAGATCACCGAGTATCGCGTGACAGTTAAGTTGAGTTTTGAAATTGAGAAGTGAGACGTCAGACGTGAAACGTGAGACGTGAGAATTACTACCCGATTACGTTTCTGGGGGTGCCAGCAAGGAAAGCCTGAACATTTGCGATGGTTTCGTGGAGAAGGCGGGTGCGTGCTTCGACGGAAGCCCAGGCAATATGTGGAGTAATCAGGCAATTTTTAGCGGTAAGTAAAGGATTATCTGGAGTCGGTGGTTCAACACTCAACACATCCAGTCCGGCTCCTGCTATCCAACCTTCATTCAATGCCTGCGCCAGGTCGGCCTCCACAATCAATGGTCCCCTGGCTGTATTTAAAAGGTAGGATGACTGCTTCATCTGGCGCAAGCTTGCTGCATTGATAATGCCTTTTGTTTGCGGTGTTAACGGACAATGTAAACTCACCACATCTGCCTCATTGAACAATTCATCCAGCTTTACCCATTTGAAACTTTGCGATTCCAGTCTTCCTTTGCGGGTTCGGCTGTAAGCCAGCACTTCCATGCCCAGCGCTAATGCCATATCCGTCATTTTTTGACCGATATCACCCAGTCCTATTAATCCCATTTTTTTTCCTGCCAACTCCACCAGTGGTTGTTGCCAAAAAGAAAAATCGGGAGAATTAACCCATTTTCCCTGGTGCACCGCATCACTGTGCTGCTGTACCCGATGCGTTAACTCAAACAATAAGGCAAAACACAACTGAACCACGGAATAACTGCTATAACCCGGAACATTACTTACGGTGATGCCTAATTGCTTAGTTGCTTCTATATCAATTATATTATATCCTGTTGCCAGTACACTAATGAATTTCAGCTCAGGTAACTGCGCCAGTTGATCCGCCGTGAGAGCTGTTTTATTCGTCAGTACGATGGTGGCTTCTTTTGCCCGTTCCACGACCTGATCAGGTGCTGTCCGGTCATAAACAGTTAGCCTGCCCTGGGCTTCCAGCCCCGTCCAGCTAAGGTCACCCGGATTCAACGTATATCCATCCAATACAACGATTTTCATCTTTACCTATTTGAACACCAAATATATTGTTTATGGTTTGCTAACAGTCATCCAGGTATAGCCATTTGCAGGAATCGTTACAGTAATTGTGGCAGTAAAATCACGGTTGAGCGAAACGGTTTGTTTTCGGTTATCCGCCCATGTTAGTACAACTGATTGCTGCAAACCCGTATAATACAAAGGCAACTGAATGGTACGCGTAATCGGCTTCCCGGTTGGATTGTATAACATAGCTAATCCTTTAACGGTAAGTCTTGGATCCACATGCAAAATTCCATCCCAATCTCTGCCATCAGCACGCCTCAGATGAATCACATCCGCATTCAGAATTTCCCTGTACTTCTTATACCAATTGATTACTTTGATTACAGTTGCTTTGGTTGTTTCAGTATCATAGAGACGCGGCCCGCGATAACAGGCCTGTACCCCTGCCCCATAATACTGCATCATCAGTTGCTCGTAATCCTTCAGATGCTCCGAAAGTGGCTCCAGGATAGCTTCTGGTCCGCCTCCCTGGTATTTTATCAGGGGTACAAAACCCCATCCCATAGAAGGCGTTTTTTCCCAGGTGCCATCATAAATATTTTGTCGGTTAAGGATTTTCTGTTGCTCGCGCGATAAAGAAAAATTCACCTCTCTGTAACCAATCGCGATCTTATGGGTACCATCCAGGAAATACCAATCCGGCGCATTTACATAAATCCCATTTTCATTGCACCACCGATACAGGCCTTTTTGTAATTCCATTTGTTTCCATTGTGAATCATCCAGGCCCGTATGGCCGGGATGTTTGATGGATGCGCAACGATCACCCGGATAAGGACCGTCATTCTCAAACAGATCAAATCCTGTTTGGATCATAAAGGTTTTTAGCTTCTGAATATAATCCAGTCCCCACCGGCTTCCCAAACAGGGTGCATTGCCAAACATGGTGCCACCGGGTTTACCGGTTTTAGGGTTGATCACATCTTCTTCATCATTGATCCTGCGTGAACTAAACAGCGAGTAACTACCAATCAGGATCTTTTTACTGTGCGCATATTCTGCCAGTTCCTTCCATTTTCTGATATTGGCCGCACTGGTATCTTCCATATTACAGTGACTGCCAAAACTCAGGATCAGCGCCTCATAGCCGGTTGCTGCACACTGGTCCACAGCTGTTTTCACTTCTTCATCATTCTTGCTTACCAGGTGCATGAATATCGGGTTGGCTGTAACCCAGGGAGCTATGGTCCGATACATTTTTCGGATAGCCAGTCCATTTCTTTCCCGGTCAGCATTATCCTGGGCAAGTTCATACGTTTTTACAGATTGAAGCGTGTCGGCGGGTTGTAATTGCACACCCGGACCATGATCGGGATAGATCTCCAGCAAACAGGGTGTTTCATAATTATAATTCACCTGCGAGGTATATGCCGGATCGGTTTTCCAATGCAGGGTTTGATCGCTTAACGTATACCGCATCGCATTGTTGAATGCATAATTCGTTTCAAAATAAATTCCGGATGGTTTCTTCATCTGCTCAGGACTTCCTATCACTGCACTCTCCTCTTCCACCATCGCCAGCACTTCATGCACAAGGCTGTCAATGAGTATCGTTCGGGAACTGTTGTTAATAACCTGCAGGGATTTGCTAATCAATGGGAGGCCGCTGTATAGCTCATAGCTTACAAGAATTTCAAGCCCTTTCAGATCTGCTAACGGCGACAGATACCTGAAGATCAGTTTCTTTCCCTTAGCAGGCATCGCACCGGCCGCCCAACCTCTTGTTTTCCAGTTGAGAACAGGCTTTATTTCTTCAATCCGGTGATCCTGGTATTGAAAGCTGCTGTCTGTAGCAGCTAGCCCATCCAGCCATTCTGGCAAAAAATAGGCTTTCTCATCCGGCGCTTTTAATCCGCCTATTTTATAGGTTTTGCCATTTATGGTAATGCGTGCTTCCTCCCGGATGGAACGGAGTAACTGTCTTCCATTGGAAAGATTGGTATAACTGTAACAGACCAGGTTGGGATTCAATCTAAATTGCCGGCTGATCAGTCCATTGCTTAATTCAAGATCCTTCCCTTCCTTACTGGTTTTTACATTGGCAACAAAGGACTCCGGTTGCAGCAACCAATCCTTTGCCGGTACAACCTGGGAACCTGCATGAAGTGAAAACATGAACAGAAAAAAAGGTAAAAACCGCATACACAGTAGAATTTGTTGAAATATAAGCCATTAGGGGCGAAGCGCCCGACGCAATCGGTTGAGCTAATCCGGCAAGCTCCTCTGAACAATGCGTTAGAATCCTTGTTAACTTTTCCTAAATCGAGACGATATGATAAAGTTCTTAGTACTTCCCATCAGCCTTTTGCTGGCATCCATTAGCTGGTGGACACCTGTTGATTCAACAGCACATCTGAAAAATGCTTTGGTTTGTCATCCCCTGGCGGATGATATGGTAAACTTTGCAAATGATCCAGCCTTTCAGGCTCTGCATCCGATTCCTGTCGCAATTCTGTGGGATGCAAAAGGCAGCATGATCAGCTATCCCACCAATGATGGGAAAACTGCTTCTGCCTACCTGATTAAAGCTAAAAAATCCAGCACAAAATGGCTGTTTGTATACCAGGAATGGTGGGGACTGAATGACCAGATCAAACAGGAAGCAGATCGCTTATATGCAGACCTCGGAGAGAAAGTGAATGTGATGGCAATTGATATGTATGATGGAAAAGTAACCAATGATCCGAAGATGGCCGGACAATACATGCAGGGTACAGATCCTGCCCGATTGGAAACCATTGTGAAGGGTGCTTATAGTTATGCCGGATCAAAAGCTCAGGTTGCTAATGTCGGTTGGTGCTTTGGTGGCAGCTGGTCCCTCCGCTCTGCACTTATTGGCAACAAACAGAATATCGGATCCGTAATTTATTATGGTATGCCGGTGAAAGATGTAGAGTTATTGAAGACGCTGAATTCAGATGTACTTGGACTTTTTGCAACAGAACAATACATTTCCAAAGAGATCATCGAGCAATTTGCATCTGATATGAAAGCAGCAGGCAAATCCCTGGATTACAAAATTTTCGATGCAGTTCATGGTTTTGCGAATCCCAGCAATCCCAAACATGACCCTGCTAAAACACAGGAAGCCAATGCTATGGCACTGACTTACCTGAAGAAAAAATTTGGTGTATAAACTAACCGAAGGATTATTCCTGTGAAGCAGATGTAAGTTCTGAAGTCTTTTGAGCAGCCCGTTCAGCGGGAGTAGGAAAAGCCTTGAATGGAAATTCTTCCCTGCTGAAAGAAGGATCTGTTAACACCTCCTGTAAATCCGTTTTCCCATCCATATAACGAGCCAGCTTTTTAAAAAGAGCTGGCTTTTCTTTTTTCAGGATCAGGAAAGCCGCATTCGCACCGGCTTTTACTGCAATGGGAACACCGCCACCTAACTCAGCCCAATGACCACCCAGGATCAGGTTTTGAACCGGCGTTTGATAATGCGCGATTTTAGCCTGCATGTTGGCTCGTCCGGGCCTTGCACCCATCATCGTACCGTTTTTATTGCCTGTATAACGATAATGTGTAACCGGAGTAGCCACTTCATAAAACAGGATATGCTCCCGTAAGCCCGGTGCCACTTTTTCCTCTACTCTCCGGATCAGTTTCTCACCGATTTCCTCCTTCAATTGACGGTAAGCATCTCCGCGGATATAATTGCCATCCGCATCTTTAGTAGTAAGCCATTCATCCCTGTACTGCATCTCCGCAGGCATGTAAACTGTGAGGGTACCCTGGTGTTCGGGGCAAAGCGATTTGTCACGAACCGTTGCTGCCAGCACGCTCATTTCAACAGTATCCGGATCTCCATTGGAATGAGCTTCAAATGGCTGTCCGTCATTGATTATATGAATCATCTCTTCACCAAAACCAAGTGCTTCAGCCGGACAATCCAATGCAATGGATAAGGTTACGGAGGAGGTATACAATTCTGCCTTCCGAAGTTTTTCCTTCAGTTTAGCAGGTATGACATGTTCCGGTAACATTTTCTCATAAACTGTTTCAATATCATTTGCTGCAATCACATACCTGCTTTTAAACGTATAGGGCTTCTTGCGATGCGTAAACAGCACACCGGTGGCCTTGTTGTCCTCCACCAGGATCTGATTCACGGTACTTTGAAACAGTACCTGTCCACCGCGCGATTCAATATTATGCTGCAGCCATTTGGGGATCATTTGGCTACCACCTTTAGGCGGACTCTGAAAATCACCATAATATGCCCAGCCAATAGGAACAAAACAACCGATAAGTTCGTGTTCTGCAGCAAAAATTTTAAGCAGTCCCGGATCCTTAAAAAACTTATTCAACCCTTTTTTCAATCCTTTTTCACCACTGTACATTACATAGGGAATAAAGGGCATTACAAAGCGAAAGGTGTTATACCCGGATTTTACCCTATCCCAGAACGACATGTTTTCTTTCGCACGAAATACGGTATTGAATTCCTTAAAAGACCGGCCTACTTTTTTTGCGCTGGCAAAAAAGCGCCGGATGCCTTTTTCCTCATGAGGAAATTCGCGAATCAGCTGATCACGCCATTCATCCGGATTATTAGTGAGCAGGTAATTATGAGAATTACCCTGGTAGCGACGAATGCGCTGTTGCGGAACAGCTACCGGATAATCTGAACCAATCAGGTCGAAAATCCGGCAGATCAATCCGCCCGGACCATATTGGTTCAGCCAGTGAATGGCTGTATCAAATAAGAAT